>CAMDVZ010000312.1 GCA_945878895.1 Caenispirillum bisanense
CGGACCTACGAGAAGGGCATCCGCGTCAGCGATGTCCAGATGAAGACGCTCGACCTTCGCGGCGACGCCTTCCATCCGGAATGGAACTACGCCATCGTCCCGCGCAAGAGCGATAAATCGTAGCTGTTATCCTGGCGACTGTCCTAAGCCCACCAGCGCGGACCAGCCACACACGGTCGCCAGCAACGGCTCGGTGTGGCGCTCGCCCTCGATCAGATGCAGCTGGGCGGCGGCGGCCACGGTGCCGAGGCCGAGGATGCTTGCTCCCAGCAGACCGACGCTGAGCGCCAGCTCGACGGCGCCGTAGGCGACCGGATCGAGCAGGCGCGGCAACAAAAGGACGCCGCCGAACGCCAGGCCTTTGGCGAGGCCGAAGGACAGGACGAAAGTCGTCGCGCGCCGCAGATGGGCGAGGGTGATCGGCAGCGTTCGTCTCCTTGGAGATCGGGGCGCCGGGGGCGTGGCATCGCGATAGTGGAGACCGACCGGGGCGTCAACGGGCTTGAAAGGGCATGCCGGATCGTGTTTCGAGCCCGCCATGGGCGGGTTGCGCGGCGGGTCTGAATTCACCTTTTGAGTGAACCATAGGCAATGCTTCTTTTCTTTTTATTTTCTTACCTGTAGAGTGTGAAGTAGAAATTTTAGATTATATATTTTCTCAGGAATTGACGACATAGTCTATTACTATGGCGGTGCCAACAACGACACGCTCAACGGCAGCGGCCTGGGCGACGTTCTGGATGCACGCGGCGGCAACGACACCGTCTTCGGTGGCAGCGGCAACGACGCGGTGCGCGGAGGCATCGGCAACGACAAGCTCTACGGCGACGCCGGCGTCGATGTTCTGCTCGGCGGAACTGGAAACGACATTATCTACGCCGATTCAAGCGATCGCGTCGTTTCGGGCGGCGCCGGCACCGACACGGTCATCCTGAGTTCTGGCAACGACACGATCGGCTCGTCGATGGCGCTCAGCGCCGAAAACGTGCAGCTCGGCGACGGCGACGACGTCTACGCGATAGCGCTGTCCTCGCCGCTCGGCATCTCGTTCGACCTCGGGGGCATCGACGGCACCAACGGCTTCCGGTTCGACGGTGGCGCCGCCACCGACGAGGCAGGCGCGTCGCTGACCGGGGTCGGCGACGTCAACGGCGACGGGTTGGCGGACTTCGTGGTCGGCGCGCCAGGCGTCGACGGCCATGCCGGCGAAGCCTATCTCGTGTTCTGAAGCGCCGCGGGTTTCCCGGCGGCGATCGACTTCGGCGCCGCCAGCCCGTATTATGTACGCCTGACAGGCGTCGGCCAGGCCGGCGTTTCGGTCTCGGGCGGCGACATCAACGGCGATGGCTTCAGCGACGTGATCGTCGGCGCCAACACCGCCGGCGGCCCGCCGGCCGGTCCCCACCCGGGCCTCGCGCATGTCGTGTTTGGCCACGCGTCGGGTTGGGCCGACGGATCGGGCAACATGATTCCAGTCGACCTGACGACGCTCGACGGGACTAACGGCTTCACGCTGATGAACAATGCGGCCTCCGCGACCTTGTTCGGCAACGCGGTGTCGTTTGCGGGCGACGTGAACGGCGACGGCCGCGGCGATCTGCTGGTGACCGCGCCCGACGATGGCGGTGGCCGTGCCTATGTCGTTTACGGCGCCGCGTCGGGCTGGTCCGCGACCAACACCGTCGAAGGCCCCGGCGCCGTCGCGCACACGACGTTGACCGGCTGCCCCATCGCCTCGATGTCGCTGGCCGGGGACATCGACGGCGACGGCTATGCCGACTTCTTGGTCGGCGCGCCCAGCCAGGACGGCGGGCGCGGCTACCTTGTGTTCGGCGGCGCGGCGCTGCCCGGGACCATCGACGTCACGACACTGGCGACCAGCCACGCCGGCGTGGAAATCCAGTCGTTCGATTCGGCCGGATCTTCGGTGGCCGGTGGCGGCGACCTCAACGGCGACGGCAGGGCCGATCTGATTGTCGGTGTCCGCGACGCCAACAGCGCCTACGTCGTCTTCGGTCGCGACCGCGCCAGCTGGGCCGACGGAAGCGGCGACTACGTCGTCGACCCCGCCTCGCTCGATGGCACCAATGGCTTCATCGTCGAGGGCCCCGACCTCGACATCGGCGTCAGGCTCGGATGGTCGGTCGCGTTCGGCGGCGACATCAACGGCGATGGCCTGTCCGACCTCCTGATCGGGGCGCCGGAAGTCTCTACCGGCGCGGTCCTCGAAAACAACGGCGCCGCCTACATCGTGTATGGCCGCGCGACCGGATGGCAGAGCACCTTCGACGTTACCACCGTGACGTCCGCCACGGGTGTCCGCCTCGAAGGGGCCGGCACCAACGATCGTGCCGGCCACAGCGTCGCGGGCCTCGGCGACATCGACGGCGATGGCCTCGACGACATGGCGGTGTCGGGCACCGGCGGTGGCGTCAATATCGGCCGCACCTACGTGGTGCGCGGCGATTCCCAGCTTGGCCATGGCGTCGAGACGTCGGCGCAGACGCTGTTCGGCGGTTCGGGCAACGACACCATCCAGACCGGCGGTGGCGCGGACCGGGTATACGGCGACGCCGGTGCCGACACCCTGGCCGCCGGCGCCGGCAACGATCGCGTCTATGGCGGCGAGACCGGCAGGGCCGATGCCGCCAACACGCTCTTCGGCGAGGGTGGCGACGACATCGTCTACGCCGACGCCGGGCTCGATACCGTGTATGGCGGCGACGGCGTCGATGTCGTCGTCGGTGGCATCGGTGCCAACGCGCTGTTCGGCGGCGCCGGCGCCGACGTTGTCCAGGCCGGAGCCGGCAACGACATCGTTGACGGCGGCGACGGCGCCGACGCCGTATATGGCCAGGCCGGCGACGATACGCTCGACGGTGGCCTCGGCAACGACGCGCTCGATGGCGGGACGGGTGGCGATATCCTCAATGGCGGCGATGGCGCCGATGTCCTCAATGGCGGCACCGCCGACGCGACGAACGTCGTGAACGTCCTCGACGGCGGTCTTGGCCTCGATACCGTCCACGCCGGCGCCGGCCTCGACACGGCGTACGGCGGCGACGGCGGCGACTTCATCTATGGCGGCGCGGGCGCCAATCTGCTGTTCGGCGGCATCGGAGACGATTTCTTCAACGCACGCGATGGCGCCGACGTGGTGCGGGGCGAGGACGGCAACGACGCGGTGTACGCGGGCAACGGCAACGATACCGTCGATGGCGGCAACGGCAACGACCTGATGCTGGGCGAACGGGGCAGCGATACGCTGGTCGGCGGCGCCGGCAACGACCGCCTCTACGGCGGCGAGGCGGATCTGGCCACCGATCACAACCTGCTCTATGGCGACCTCGGCAACGACACCATCTACATGGGGGCCGGCGGCGACGTTGCCTACGGCGGCGCAGACAACGACATCATAGGGGGAGGGGCCGGCAACGACCTCGCCTATGGCGGCACCGGAAACGACTATTTCACCATGTATGGCGGCGCCGACACCGTGTGGGGCGAGGATGGCAACGACTATGTCTACGCGCTGGCCGGTGCCGACACCATCGACGGTGGCGCCGGCAACGATCTCCTCGAAGGCGGGACTGGCGCCGACACGCTGATCGGCGGCGTCGGCAACGACCGCCTCTATGGCGGCGAGGCAGACGGCCTCGCCGACGTCAACACGCTCTACGGCGACGCCGGCGCCGACATCCTCTATACCGGCGGCGGCGCCACCACCGTGTATTGCGGCACCGGGGCCGACGTCGTGACGGGTGGCGCCGGCGCCAATCTCGTCTACGGCGGCGACGACGCGGACAACGTGTCCGGCGCCGCCGGCGTCGACATCCTCCACGGCGAAGGCGGCGACGACTATCTGTTCGGCGGCACCGCCGGCGACTCGCTGTATGGCGGCGAAGGCAACGACCGGCTGTACGGCGGCACCGACTCGGGGGCGACCGCGAATCTGCTCGTGGCCGGCAACGGCAACGACATCGTCTACGCGACCGACGGGCTCGACACGCTGTTGGGCGAGGGCGGCGACGACTATCTGTCGGGTGGCGCGGGCGCCAATCTCGTCGTCGGCGGCACCGGTGCCGACATCATGATCGGCGGCGGCGGCGCCGACACGTTCGCCTACGCGCTGGGCGACGGCAACGATCGGATCACGGACTTCAACTTCGGCGCCGGCGACCGGGTCGACCTGACCGGCACGTCCTTCATCGGCACGTCGGGCGGCGGCACCTACGCCCGCCTGTCGGCCGACGCCGGCGTCACCGTCTCTACGATCTGGGCGTCCAACGGCTATATCTGGACCGGCGCGGAATTCATCTGAGGCGGGGCGTTCCGCCGGCGGGGCGTTCCGCCGGTCGAACCGCTACCCGCCATCGCGGGAGCGGGACGCCGGCCTGCGCGCTATGCTGTCCGCCTCGACCTCGGGGAAGGAACGCCGCCATGAAGATGAAAGCCGCCGTGCTGACGACCTGTTCGGCACCGCAACCCTTCGCCGTCAGCAAGCCGCTGATCGTGGCCGAGGTCGACCTCGATCCGCCGGGCGAAGGCGAGGTTCTGGTCAAGGTCGGTGGCGCCGGTCTCTGTCACTCCGATCTGTCGGTCATCAACGGCGACCGGCCGCGCCCGGTGCCGGTCGTGCCCGGCCACGAGGGCGCGGGCGAGATCGTCGAGGTCGGCAAGGGCGTCCACGACGTCAAGGTCGGCGACCATGTCTGTTTCACCTTCAACGTCAGCTGCGGCCGTTGCCGTCGCTGCCTCGAAGGCCGCCCCTACATCTGCGAGCGCTCGATAGCGCCGCGGGCTGCCGGGCAGTTGCTGTCGGGCGCCAAGCGCCTGAGCCTAGACGGCCAGCCGATCAGCCACCATGCCGGCGTGTCGTGCTTCGCCGAGTACGCCGTGGTCGACCGCGGCTCGGTCGTGGTGATCGACCGGTCGCTGCCGCTCGACATCGCCGCCCTGTTCGGTTGCGCCGTGGTTACCGGCGTCGGCGCGGTGGTCAATACGGCCCAGATTCGGCCCGGCAGCAGCGTGGCCATCGTCGGCCTCGGCGGCGTCGGGCTGAGCGGCCTGATGGGCGCGGTGCTGGGCGGTGCCGGCCGCATCGTCGCGATCGATTTGTCGGACGAGAAGCTCGGCCTGGCGCGCCAGCTCGGCGCCACCCACACCGTCAACGCGCGCGACGCCGATCACGTGGCGCAGGTGCGCGACCTGACCGACGGCGGCGTCGACTACGCTTTCGATCTGGCCGGCACCGTCAAGGCGATGGAAACCGCCTATCTGGTGACGCGCTGGGGCGGCACCACGGTTTCGGCCGGCCTGTCGCCGATCACCGCCGATTTCTCGTTCAAGCAGAGCGGTCTCGTGAGCGAGGAAAAGACCATCAAGGGCAGCTACATGGGCAGCTGCGTGCCGGTGCGCGACATCCCCCGCTACATCGCGCTCTACCAGCAGGGCAAACTGCCGGTCGACCGCATGGTCAGCCAGCGCGTCGGCCTGCACGAACTCAACGAGGGCTTCGACCGGTTGCAGGCGGTCGCCACCGTCCGCCAGCTGCTGGTGCCGCACGGCTGAGGTCGTTGCCGCGATTGCCGCCTCGCCGCCGATCGGTGAAACCGGGGTCGGGAACGGGTGGCGGGCGGACCGGGCACGGCGTCGCCGGCGTGGCGGCGAAGGACCGCCAAAGGGCATGCTGGAGGGGTGATTCAATGTCCGTACCCCAATAGGCGCCAGGATAGGGTGAAATCTGCCTGCTTTTGCTCCCTCCCCCCCATAGGCGCTAGTTTAGCGACCTCGGCTTGGTTCAAACTCCCTTCCCCCGCTGGCGGGGGAAGCAACCGTAAGATGGGGTGTGGGGTCATTCGGTGTTTTCGTGTTTTCCCTGGCGCCTCCCGTGGGCATCGCTGGTTGCCTGTCGACC
>CAMDVZ010000313.1 GCA_945878895.1 Caenispirillum bisanense
CGGACCTACGAGAAGGGCATCCGCGTCAGCGATGTCCAGATGAAGACGCTCGACCTTCGCGGCGACGCCTTCCATCCGGAATGGAACTACGCCATCGTCCCGCGCAAGAGCGATAAATCGTAGCTGTTATCCTGGCGACTGTCCTAACGTGCGATCCGCGACGCGGGCAACAAGCGCCGCATCCCCCGCCCTCACATCCCCGCCACGCAGAGATACTTCGTCTCCAGATACTCCTCGATGCCGTACTGCGAGCCCTCCCGGCCGATGCCCGATTCCTTGACGCCGCCGAAGGGGCCGACCTCGTTGGAGATGATGCCGGTGTTGATGCCGACCATGCCGGTCTCCATCGCCTCGGCGACCCGGAACACGCGGCCGATGTCGCGGCTGTAGAAGTAGCCCGCGAGGCCGAACTCGGTGTTGTTGGCGAGACGGATGGCGTCGGCCTCGGTTTCGAACTTCACCAGCGGCGCCACCGGCCCGAAGGTTTCCTCGCGCATCACCAGCGTCGATTCGGCGACATCGGCGATGATGGTGGGTTCGTAGAAGGTGCCGCCGTTGCCGTGCCGCTTGCCGCCGATCACCAGCCGGCCACCCTGGGCGAGCGCGTCGGCGACGTGGCGCTCGACGGTGGCAAGGGCCGCCTGGTTGATCAGCGGACCTTGCGTCACGCCGGCCTCCATGCCGGCGCCGACCTTCAGCTTGCCGACCGCCACGGCCAGCTTGGCCGCGAAGGCATCGTAGACGCCGGCCTGCACGAAGAAGCGGTTGGCGCAGACGCAAGTCTGGCCGGTGTTGCGGTATTTCGAGGCCATCGCGCCCTCGACCGCGGCGTCGAGATCGGCGTCGTCGAACACGATGAAGGGCGCGTTACCGCCGAGTTCCAGCGACACCTTCTTCACGGTCGCCGCGCACGCCGCCATCAGCTGTTTGCCGATTTCCGTGGAACCCGTGAAAGTCAGCTTGCGCACGATCGGGTTCGCGGTCATCTCGCCGCCGACAGCTGCGGCGTCGCCGGTCAGCACCGACAGCACGCCGGCGGGGACACCCGCGCGCTCGGCCAGCACCGCCATCGCCAGCGCAGTCAGCGGCGTCTGGCTGGCCGGCTTCACCACCATGGCGCAACCGGCCGCCAGAGCCGGCCCCGCCTTGCGGGTGATCATGGCGGCGGGGAAGTTCCACGGCGTGATGGCCGCGCAGACGCCGACCGGCTGCTTCAGCACGATCAGTCGGCGGTCGCGCGCCGGGCTCGCCAGCACGTCGCCCTCGACCCGCTTGGCCTGCTCGGCGAACCATTCGATGAAGGACCCGGCATAGGCGATCTCGCCCTTGGCTTCCGCGAAAGGCTTGCCCTGTTCGGCGACCATGATCGCGGCGAGATCGTCGGCGTTGGCCAGCATCAGGTCGTTCCAACGCCGCAGCACGACCGCGCGCTCCTTGCCGGTCATCGCCGCCCAGCCCTTCATCGCGAAGCTGGCCGCCTCGATGGCGCGCCGCGTCTCCACGGCACCCATGCGCGGCACCGTGGCCACCAGCGAGCCATCGGCGGGATTGCGGATTTCGATGACGCGGCCATCGTCGGCGCCGCACCAGCGCCCCGCGACGTAGCAGGCGTCGCGCAACAGGTCGCGGTCCTTGAGGGCGAGGGTGGTCGTCATGGTCGTGCTCCTGGAAGGTGGGTGACCGACCATAGCGCCATGTGATGCTCGACGCGACGGCGCGCGCTCGAGCCGGCGGGCTTCGTTTTCTTCCACGCCGGTCGACTCGAGAAACCGGAAGGAAGCCCGTGGGCGCCAACTTTGCACGGACACGATTGGCGCACGGTCGAACGCACGAAGACAATGTCATCCCGAACGCAGTGAGCGACCCCGCATTCTTCGCCGCTTCGTTCGATATCGCCGCCGCGCCGAGGTCCCTCACTACGTTCGGGATGACATCGGTGATGTCCGCACGGCGGTGCGCCAGGCGTTTCCGCCCAAAGTTAGCGCTGCTGAGGCCGAAGCCCCGCCCTTCACCCCGGCGCGTGGTCGCCGGCGTGGCGTTTCGCCATCAGGTCCTTCACCGCCTGGATCATTTTCGCCTTGTCGACGTTCTTGCCGGGACAGGCGTGGGTGGTGGCGGGGTCTTCCTTGTGCAGGCGCATCGCGTCGGGATCGAGCCCGAGCACGGCCGAGAGCGTCGCGATGGCCGCCACCGTGTTGTCGCGCACCAGCTTGCCGCGGCCCTTTTCGAAAGCGTCGGTCTCGTAGTTGCCGAGCATCTCGACGCCCAGCGCGATCTTGTTCCACGACGGCGAATGCACGCCCGACACGGTCAGCGGCGTGAACACCCAGATCTGCTTGTCGTCGACGAACAGGTGCGGGCCGGCGCTCCACTTCCTCGTGTCGCGATAGAACGTCACGAAGTTGGCCATGTGTTGTTGCGTGAAGCCGTTGGGCCGCTGCGCCAGACTAGGCGCGCCGGTGTTGTGCAGTGCCACGAAGCTCGGCCGCCACTGCGTCCAGCTCAGACTGTGGCAGTAGCTGTCGAACGCGTCGGGCGCATGGGCGATTCCGACGATTCCCTTCCAGTTCGGCATGTCGAATTTCCTCCGGGTAAGATTCCAGTGGCGGGGCGCATCGTAGCCCCGCCGGGCAAGGCTGTCGGTGGCGAAACGCACATCGGTGGCGGCAGCGGGATTTTCATCCGGGTAGAACGCCCCGGTCCCGCGGGTTTCATCCGGGTAAAATCCCGGCGGCCGGCGACCACTTTCACGCCGCGCGATCGACGTTCTTCTCCCGCCAGTCCCCGACGGTCGCGCGCGGCATGCCGAGTTCGGCCGCGACCTGGCGCACCGTGAGCCCCGTGGCGCAGAGAGCCCGCGCCTTTTCCTTGAGCGATCGCGGCAACGGCTCGGCGCTCCAGCACGCGGCACCGTCCTCGAGGCGCATCGCGAGATCGATGCCGGCGACCGCCTCCCCCGCCAGATGGCGCGCCTTCTCGACGCGCAGTTCGGCGCGCAGACCGTGCTGGGGCAGCCAGTCGGCCGGGCGGCGCTACGTCAGCATGGTCTCCAGCCCGTCCTCGCGCCGGCCGACGCCGCGTTGCAGGCCATGCCGGTTGGAGTGATGCAGCAGCAAAACCGCCGTGCCGTTCCCGCGGAGAACGCCAAGCAGCTGGCGCAACCAGTCCCATTGATGCGCCACCGACTCGCAGTTGGTGGAGGTCAACGCCCCCAGACTGTCGATCACCACGAGGTCCTTGTTGGCGGCAAGTTCGGCGAAACGGTTGAAGTGGTCCACGAGGTCCAGCTGGGGCAGCAGATCCCGCCACAGCGGATCGCGGACCAGCGTGAAGTACAGCTGGTCGTCGCCCAACACCGGCTGCGGCGGTTGCTCGATGGCGGCGCCCCGCGCGATCGCCTTGAGCCTCTCTCGCAATTCACCGGGTCCCGATTCACCGTCCGCGTACAGAACCCTGCCCGGCCTCGGAACCCCCCAGCCGAATACCGTACCACCGGTTGCGACGGCCCAGGCAATGCGGAGGGCGACCCAGCTCTTGCCGTATCCGCGCGGCGCGTGGAGCATCATGAAGCCGCCCTTGCGCAGGATCGGGTCGATCAGGGTCGCTCCCGGCTCGGGAGCGCCAAGCATAAATCTGTTGGCTTCGAAGAGCCTGGGCGAGCTGTTTTTCGGAAGATCGTCGACCAGGCTCCGGTCGAAATCATAGGCTTTCACGGCACCCTCCTGCGTTGGATCGCGATTGACCGACCGACACCCGGAAAGGCTTTCGGCTGGTGCGAATTTTAATGTACAAAATATTTTTTATCTTTTAAGGAGGATTTAATGCTGTGTCGCTATCGACCGTTCAAGGCGCCGCGCCGACCGCGACGACTCCGGACGGCGCGCTTCCGGTGGTCGGGCAGCCCGTGGTATCCGGCGAGTCGCGGCTTGTCCGGCCGGTATCCGGCCGACGGACCGGCTTGTCTGGTCGCTGTCCGGCCGACGTGGCGGTTTGTCCGGCCCGTGTCCGGCGGGCGCCGCGGTTTGTCCGGCGATTTTTGGCCGTGTCCGGGCAAAACCATCCCTGTCCGGCCAGAATGCCGGGGTGGGGGGTGTGGACCGGACAAACCCGCCGCCACGCCCTGCCCGCCATGCGGCTGGGCCGGTGCCGGAAGGCTCGCCTGCGGTGGCGCCGGCGGACTAGGCTGGCGGTCGAATTCGCCCTGCCGCGCGCGCAACCGTCGCGGCCATGAACCGAGGACCGATCCGATGAGCTGGCAACCCGAACTCGACGAACTGAAGCGCCGCCAGGAGATGGTCAGGCGCATGGGTGGCGCCGACAAGGTCAAGCGCCAGCACGACGGCGGCCGGCTGACAGTGCGCGAGCGGATCGACAGCCTGCTCGATCCCGGCAGCTTCCGCGAATGGGGCAGCGCCGCGGGCATGGCGACCTACGACGGCAACAACGATCTCGTCGATCTGGTCGCTTCGAACTCCGTCACCGGTCGCGGCACCATCGCGGGCCGCCCCATCGTGATCTCGGGCGACGACTTCACCGTGCGTGGCGGCTCGGCCGACGCCACGATCAAGGAAAAGAACCTGCTCGCCGAGAAGATGGCGCACCAGTACCGCATCCCGATCGTGCGCATCATCGAGGGTTCCGGCGGCGGCGGCTCGGTCAAGACCATCGAGACCACGGGCCGCGCCAACGTGCCGGGCGTGATCGGCTTCGACATCGTGACCGCCAACATGGGCGCCGTGCCCGTCGTGGCGCTGGGCCTCGGTTCGGTCGCGGGGCTGGGGGCGGCGCGTCTGGCCGCCTCGCACTACTCGGTGATGGTGAAGGGTATTTCGGCGATGTTCGTGGCCGGCCCGCCTGTCGTGGCGCGCCTGACCGGACCGATCACCAAGGAAGAACTCGGCGGCTGGGAAGTCCAGCTGCGCGCGGGCGCCGTCGACGAGGCAACCGACACCGAGGAAGAGGCCTTCGAGAAGGCCCGCCGGTTCCTCTCCTACATGCCGCAATCGGCCTTCGACCTCGCCCCGCGCGGCCCCGTCACCGACGATCCGGACCGCCGCGACGAGAAGCTGTTGTCGATCATCCCGCGCGACATCCGCAAGGTCTACACGATGCGCCAGATCGTGAACACGCTGGTCGACAAGGGCAGCTTCTTCGAGATGAACAAGCTCTACGGCCGCTCCGTCATCACCGGCCTCTGCCGCATCGATGGCTGGCCGGTCGCCATGATGGCGAGCGATCCCACCAACTACGGCGGCGCCTGGACCGCCGACACCTGCCAGAAGGTGATCCGCTTCATGGATCTGGCCGAGACCTTCCGCATCCCGATCGTCTATCTCGAGGACTGCCCCGGCTTCCTGATCGGCGTCGAGGCCGAGCGGACCGGCGTCATCAAGGCCGGCGTGCGCGCCATGGCCGCGATGCACCAGATCACCGTGCCGTGGTGCACCTTCATCGTGCGCAACAATTTCGGCGTCGCGGGTGCCGCCCACAAGAACACCGGCCGGGTGGCGCTGCGCTACGCCTGGCCGTCGGGTCGCTGGGGCTCGCTGCCGTTGGAAGGCGGCATCGAGGCCGCCTACCGCGCCGACATCGAGGGCGCCCCCGATCCGGCCGCCAAGCAGAAGGAGATCGAGGACCGTCTCAACAAGCTGCGCTCGCCCTTCCGCAGCGCCGAGGCCTTCTGGATCGAGGAAATCGTCGACCCCCGCGACACCCGCCGCCTGCTCTGCGAGTTCGCCAACCTCGCCGCACCGGTGCGGGCGGGCAAGGCGTCCTACTGGATGCGGCCGTGACGTAGCGACGGCTCCGGCTTTCCCTTCTCCCCTCGCATGAGGGGAGCAAGGTGCCCGAAGGGCGGATGAGGGGCTTCGCGGCGTTGCAACGCCATCGTCGACCCTTGC
>CAMDVZ010000314.1 GCA_945878895.1 Caenispirillum bisanense
CGTTTCCCCGACAAGCCATTCCCTCACCAATCGTTCCCGATTGTCCATCGCACTGAGCTCCAGCCACGGCATGCTTCCCTCCATCGCATGCTCCATTCTGTCACCCATCGCCCTGGACTATTCTGTTACCCATCACCCTGGCCCGGACATGCCCGAAGGGCGGATGAGGGGCTTCTCGGCGTTGCAACGACGTCGTCGGCTCTCGCGAGAACGTCCCGTTCGCCCAGGCCGCGAAGCCCCTCATCGGGCGCTGCGCGCCACCTTCTCCCCTCCTGCGAGGGGAGAAGGGAAGAGTCGTTGCGACGGAGCGATTTCCCGGCCCCGCGACGAGGGGACGGCGCGGCGCCGCCGAGGGTCGACGAGGGTCGACGAGGCGCATTCGCCCGATCGGCGCCGGGGTCCCCACGCGGGGGACTACCCAAAACGGCCGGCCGGCGCTAGGAACGGCACCGATCCGAGGAGATTCCCGTGTCCAAGCTCCAGCCCGTCCGCGGTACCCACGATATCCTGGCCGAGGACTTCCCGCGTTTCGCCCACGTGGTCGACACCGCGCGCGACGTGGCGCGGCTTTATGGCTACGGCGAGATGGCGACGCCGATCTTCGAATTCACGGAGCTGTTCGCGCGTGGCATCGGCGAGACGACCGACGTCGTCTCGAAGGAAATGTACACGTTCGACGATCGCGGCGGCGAAAGCCTGACCCTGCGGCCCGAGTACACCGCCGGCATCTGTCGCGCCTTCATATCGGGCGGATTGCAGCAGAAGGTGCCGGTCAAGGTCTTCGCGCACGGCCCGATGTTTCGCTACGAGCGGCCCCAGAAAGGCCGCCAGCGCCAGTTCCATCAGATCGACATCGAGGTGCTCGGCGCGCCCGAGCCGGAATGCGACGTCGAGGTGATCTGCGTGGCGGCCGACATCCTGCGCCGGCTCGGCATCCTCGACCGCTGCACGCTGAAGCTCAACTCGCTGGGCGATCCGGCCAGCCGCGCCGAGTACCGCAAGGTGCTGGTCGGCTACTACACCGCCCACAAGGACAAGCTGTCCGAGGACTCGCTGCGCCGGCTCGACAAGAACCCGATGCGCATCCTCGACAGCAAGGACGAGGGCGACCAGGCGATCAACCAGCACGCGCCGTCGCTGGCGGACTATCTGGGACCGGAAGCGACCGCCTTCTTCGACGCCGTCAAGGACGGGCTCGACGCCGCGGGCGTGGCCTACGAGGTCGAGCCGACGCTGGTGCGCGGTCTGGATTACTACACCCACACCGCCTTCGAGTTCGTCACCACCCACCTCGGCGCCCAGGGCACCGTGCTGGGTGGCGGTCGCTACGACGGGTTGATCGAGCAGCTGGGCGGCCCGCCGACCGCCGGCATCGGCTGGGCGGGTGGCATCGAGCGGCTGGTCATGCTGTCCGACGCGCCGCCGGCGGCGCCGCGCCCCGTCGCGCTGGTGCCGATGGGACCGGCCGCCGAGCGCAAGGCCCAGGGCATCGCGCGCGAGCTGCGCCTGGCCGGCATCGCCGTCGATCTCGCCTATCGCGGCAACATGAAACGCCGCCTGCAACGCGCCAACAAGGTCGCCGCCCGTCTTGCCGTCATCATCGGCGACGACGAGCTGGCGCGCGGCGAGGCGCAGGTGAAGGATCTCGACACCGGTACCCAGTCAAATGTCGCGTTCGACACGCTGGCCGCGGCGCTGAAGGAACGTTAGCGAGGGCGTTCCTCCCTCCCCCTTCGTGGGGGAGGGTTGGGGTGGGGGTATCTCCACACGCGGCGCCGGTCGTGAAGTCCCCCCTTCCCAGCCCTCCCTCACAAGGGCCGAGGGGGCCTGAAATCGACACCCCCCGATCTCTCCCCCGCGCGGGAGCCGCGAGAAGTACCCTTCCCATGTCCCTCGACGACCGCCTCGACCAACTGGTCCACCGCCACGCCGAGCTGAGCGCCATCCTCTCGACCGGCACGCTCGACTCGGCTTCCTTCGTCGCGACCTCGAAGGAATACGCCGAGCTCGGTCCGATCGTGGACTCCGTGAACGCCTTGCGCGCGGCCCAGCAGGAGGGGGCGGACCTGGCCGCCATGCTGGCCGATCCGGCGACCGACAAGGAGATGAAGGCGATGGCCGAGGAGGAATTCCTCGTCCTCAAGGAGAAAGTGCCGAGGCTGGAGCGCGGCGTGCGGATCATGCTGCTGCCGCGCGACGAGGCCGACGCGCGCAACGCCATCCTCGAAGTGCGCGCCGGCACCGGCGGCGAGGAGGCGGCGCTGTTCGCCGCCGTGCTGTTCCGCATGTACCAGCGCTACGCCGGCCTGCGCGGCTGGAAGTTCGAGGTCATGGAGGTCTCCGAGACCGGCATGGGCGGTTACCGCGACGCCACCGCCACCGTCACCGGCAAGGACGTGTTCGCGCGCCTGAAATTCGAATCCGGCGTCCATCGCGTGCAGCGCGTGCCCGCCACCGAATCGCAGGGCCGCATTCACACGTCCGCCGCGACCGTGGCCGTGCTGCCCGAGGCCGAGGAGGTCGATCTCAAGATCGAGGACAAGGACCTGCGCATCGACGTGTTCCGCTCCTCCGGGCCGGGTGGCCAGTCGGTCAACACCACCGACAGCGCCGTGCGCATCACCCACATCCCGACCGGCACCGTGGTCAGCCAGCAGGACGAGAAGAGCCAGCACAAGAACAAGGCCAAGGCGATGAAGATCCTGCGCGCCCGCCTCTACGAGGCGCAGCGCCAGAAGCTGCACGACGAGCGGGCGGCGGCGCGCAAGGGCCAGGTCGGCAGCGGCGACCGCAGCGAACGCATCCGCACCTACAATTTCCCGCAAGGCCGCTGCACCGACCACCGCATCAACGTCACGCTCTACAAGCTCGACAAGGTGGTCGACGGCTCCGCGCTCGACGAACTGATCGAAGCGCTGGTGGCCGACGACGAGGCCTCGCGCCTGACCGAATTCGCGAGCTGAGGAGGCGGGCGACGGGCGACGAACGGCCCGGTCGCGGCCTCAATCCGGCGGCGGCAACGCCGCGACGATCGGCTCCAGTTGCGCGATCAGCCGTGGAACGTCGCGGCCGGGAATGACGATCAGCGTGTCGTGATGGATGTCGTCGTACCGGTGGGCGAGAACGTTGCGCAGATCGATCACGTCCTGCCACGGGACGTGGGCGTGGCGCTCGCGAGTGGCGCTCGACAAACGTCGGACGGCCTCGCCCATCTTGATGAAGCGGCTTTCCAGCCAGCCGAGGAAGAACGGATCGTCGAACCCCATCGCGGGCGGACGCTCGTCGGTTCGCTGGACCGTCTCGCGCGCGAGACGGAGCAGGTCTTCGAGATACGCGTAGTCGCGCTCCTCAGGCCGCATAGAGTTGTGTCTTGTCTTTGAGAATGGATCGCCGCCGCCGCTCGCCCCGGATCAGCCGCTCCTCGACGAGATCGACCTTGCGACCGAACAGCGCCTCGAACGCGTCGCGCATTCTGAAAAGCTTCGGGTATCCGGGGTTCGACTCCGCCTCGAATTCCACCAGCAGGTCGACGTCGCTGTCGGGACGCGCCTCGCCACGCGCCACCGATCCGAACAGGAACAGGTTGCGGATTTTCCAGCGGCGGCACAGTTCGGCCAGCCGCTCACGATCGGGCAGGACGATGGTTTCCATCCAGTCATTGTACCACGCGCGCGGGCTCGACGGGAGCGCCTCCAACTGCCGGCTACTCGGGTGGCGGCAACGCCGCGACGATGGGCTCCAGTTGTGCGATCAGACGCGGAACATCCTCCGACAACACCGTCCAGACGATGTCGTATTCGATCCGCCCGTAGTCGTGCACGATCACCGACCGCGTGCCGACGATGTCGGCCCACGCGATCCCCGCGTGTAGCGCGCGCGTCGCGGGCGACACGCGCCGGGCCGCCTCGCCGATCAGCTCGACCATGCGCTCGGTGGCGCGGCGAAATTCGCGACTGGCGTCGAACGCCTCGCGGTCGCGACCGCGGCGGATATCAACGGCCTCGCGGGCGAACGCCAGCATGTCGAGCAGCGAGCCGGCGTCGCGCTCGTCAAGCGGCATAGAGCAGCTTCTTGTCCCGCCCGATCGAAGCGCGGCGATAGGGGTTGGTCACCAGCCGGTCCTGGACCAGGTCGACGGGCCTTCCAAAGGCCCGTTCGAAATCGGCCCTGGCGTCCAGAAAAAAGCGGACTGTCGAGGGCCGGTCGGGCTCGAATTCCACCAGCAGGTCGACGTCGCTGTCGGGACGAGCCTCGCCACGCGCCACCGATCCGAACAGGAACAGGTTGCGGATTTTCCAGCGCCGGCAAAGTTCGGCCAGCCGCTCGCGGTCGGGCAGGACGACGGTTTCCATGGCGCCGATCATAGCATCCGCGCCGCTCGCCGTCATCGCGCCGTCCCGCTCGCGATCAAGCGCTTGTGACGCCGCGCGAGCGGCCCGGTCGGCCATTCTGGGTATGGGTCGAACGGGGAGAGATCATGCGTGGTTGGTGGGTTGCGGGACTGGCGGCGTTGGCCGTTCTGGCGTCGTGGACCGCGGGCGCGCAGGAGCATCCCGTGTTCAACACCAAGGTCGAGCCGCCCCAGGCGCCGGTGCTGCGCGACATGCTGTTGCGCGGCGGTTACGTGATCTTCTTCCGGCACGCCGCGACACCCGACTACCAGGAACCCAGTCCGGTCGATTTCGAGCGCTGCGACGCGCAGCGCAATCTCAACGCGCTGGGTCGCGTCCAGGCGTTCGGCATCGGCGAGGCTTTCCGCGAACTCGGACTGCCGGTCGGCGAGGTGCTCGCCAGCCCCTATTGCCGGACCATGGACACCGCCCGCGTCGCCTTCGGCCGCGCGACACCCGATCCGGCCGTGCGCGGCGACAAGGAACTGACCGAGCAGTTGCGGCGGCTGTTCGCGACGCCGCCGGCCGCCGGCCTCAACCGCGTGCTGGTCGGCCATGGCGGTGGCGCGGGCATGCTGGGCGATGAGTTCCTGCGCGAGGCCGAGGCGATGGTCGTGCTGCCCGAGGGTGGCGATCGGTTCAAGATGATCGCCCGTGTCCGTGCCGAGAGCTGGGCGCAATGGATCGAGCGCCACCGCCAGCCGCCACCGGGAACGCCGCGCGCGAAGTGAGGCAGTCGGCGCATCGGACCGACGATAGCCTGTCCTCAGCGCGCTCCCACCGACTCCAGCAACGCGACCATCTCCGCGAAGCCGCGTCGTTGCGCAAGCACCAGTGGCCGCGCCCCGTCGCGGTCGGCGATGTCGAGCCGGGCGCCCGCCCGCACCAGCGCCCGCAAGGTCGCGAGGTGGCGCGTGCCGCCATCGCCCAGCACGATGGCCTCGACGACCGCCGTCCAGCCGAGATTGTTGACGTGGTCGAGTGGCGCGCCGGCTTCGATCAGGATGGCGACGATTTCGGCATGGCCGAGATGGGCCGCGGCGATCAACGCGGTGCCATCGTAGGGGCTGGTGATGGCGCGCGGATCCGCACCCAGCTTCAGCGCCAGCCGCAGCATGCGCGTGTCGTTGCGCACGGCGGCGATGGTGACGATGTCGTAGCGACGATTTTCCTTCGCGCGCGGATCCGCACCACCGCCGACCAGCGCCAGCACCGCGTCGTACCGGGCGCCGAATGCCGCAACGTGCAGCGGCGTGCGCCCGGCCTCGTCGCGCGCGTTGGCATCGGCGCCGGTGCGCAGCAGGGCGGCGATGGCCGGCACGTCGTCGCGCGCGGCGGCGGCGTGCAGGCCGGTATAGGCCGCGATTTCGGCCGGCGACGGCGGCACCTGGGCGCGCGCGGGCGCGGCGCCGAGAAGGGCGGTCAGCAGGGTCGCGATGAGGGGGAAGCGCATGTCGGTTCGTCGTTGGTGGTCGTGCGGCGATGGGCATGGACGAT
>CAMDVZ010000315.1 GCA_945878895.1 Caenispirillum bisanense
TCGACGAGGTCGGCACCAACGCCCAAGCCATGCTGGGCCACGTGCTGGTCACCAAGCAGACCGGTCCTGCGGGCAAGGAGGTCAAGCGCATCTACGTCGAGGACGGCTGCGACATCAAGCGCGAGCTGTACCTGTCGATGTTGCTCGACCGCGTCACCAGCCGGATCACCATCGTCGCCTCGACCGAGGGCGGCATGGCGATCGAGGACGTCGCCCACGACCACCCCGAGAAGATCGTCAAGATCGCGATCGATCCGGTCGCCGGTTTCCAAGGCTTTCATGGCCGCGAAATCGCTTTCGCGCTGGGGCTCCAGGGCAAGCAGAACGCCGCCGCCGTCAAGCTGATGGAAACGCTCTACAAGGCGTTTCTGGCAGTCGACTGCTCGCTGCTGGAAATCAATCCGCTGGTCGTGACCGGGGCGGGCGAGGTGATCGCGCTCGACGCCAAGATGTCGCTCGACGACAGCGCCTTCTATCGCCAGAAGGAGCTGGAAGAGCTGCGCGACGAGAGCGAGGAAGACCCGGCCGAACTCGAGGCCGGCAAGCACGCGCTCAACTACATCAAGCTCGACGGCAGCATCGGCTGCATGGTCAACGGCGCCGGCCTCGCCATGGCGACGATGGACATCATCAAGCTCTACGGCGGTTCGCCCGCCAACTTCCTCGACGTCGGCGGCGGCGCCACCAAGGACCGCGTGACGACGGCCTTCAAGATCATCCTCAGCGATGCCAACGTCGAGGGCATCCTCGTCAACATCTTCGGCGGCATCATGCGCTGCGACGTGATCGCCGAGGGCGTCGTCGCCGCGGCGCGCGAGGTCAGCCTGCACGTGCCGCTGGTGGTGCGCCTCGAAGGCACCAACGTCGAGCTCGGCAAGAAGATCATGCGCGACTCGGGCCTGCCGATCCTGTCGGCCGACAATCTCGCCGACGCGGCCGAAAAGGTCGTCAAGGCCGTCAAGGAGGCGAAGTGATGGCCGTTCTGGTCGACAAGAACACCAAGGTCATCTGCCAGGGCTTCACCGGCTCGCAGGGCACCTTCCACTCCGAGCAGGCGATCGCCTACGGCACGAAAATGGTCGGCGGCGTCACGCCGGGCAAGGGCGGCTCGCGCCATCTCGACCTGCCGGTGTTCGACACCGTGCGCGAGGCGGTCGACAAGACCGGCGCGACCGCAAGCGTGATCTACGTGCCGGCACCCTACGCCGCGGACTCGATCCTCGAAGCCATCGATGCCGGCATCCCGCTCGTCGTGTGCATCACCGAGGGCATCCCGGTACTCGACATGGTGAAGGTCAAGCGCGCCCTGGTCGGTTCCAGTTCGCGCCTGATCGGGCCGAACTGCCCCGGCGTCATCACGCCCGGCGAGTGCAAGATCGGCATCATGCCCGGCCATATCCACAAGCGCGGCAGGATCGGCATCGTGTCGCGCTCGGGCACGCTGACCTACGAGGCGGTGGCGCAGACCACCGCCGTCGGGCTTGGCCAGACCACCTGCATCGGCATCGGCGGCGATCCCGTCAACGGCACCAACTTCGTCGAGTGCCTGGAGATGTTCCTCGCCGATCCCGAGACCGAGGGCATCGTCATGATCGGCGAGATCGGCGGCGACGCCGAAGTCCGTGGCGCCCAGTTCCTCAAGGCGTCGAAAACCACCAAGCCAGTGGTCGGGTTCATCGCCGGCCGCACCGCTCCGCCGGGGCGTCGCATGGGCCATGCCGGTGCGGTGATCTCCGGCGGCGAGGACACCGCGGACTTCAAGGTCGACGCCATGCGCGCGGCCGGCATCCGGGTCGCCGATTCACCCGCGGCGCTGGGTACCACCATGCTGGAGGCGATGGGCGGCCGCTAGCGGCGCCGTCGTTTCACTTGTTTCGCCGCCCCGGCCACCGGCCGGGCGCGGCCCGCGTATCGGACCGGCGGCCGTGCCTCCGCCGGATGACGGAGAGGCGACGCGCTCGCCGCGTCGATGCACGACATGCAGACGGAAACCACGTCCTTCCTGTCCGGCGCCAACTCGGCGTTCATCGAGGAGCTCCACGCGCGCTACGCCGCCGACCCCGCGTCGGTGGACGAGAGCTGGCGGACGCTGTTCGACGCCCTGGCGCCGGAACAGCACGACATGTTGCGCGCGGCGGACGGTGCCTCGTGGGCGGCGACGCGCACGAGAATCGTCGGCGTGCCCGATCCGGACGCGAAGCCAGTACCGGCCAACCGCAACGTGAAGGCGGAGCCAGGCGGCGGCGCCTCGCCCGAACAGGTGCGGGCCGCGGCGCTCGATTCGGTGCGGGCGCTGATGCTGATCCGCGCCTTCCGCATCCGCGGTCATCTCCAGGCCAATCTCGATCCGCTCGGCCTGACCCCGAAGCCCTATCATCCCGAACTCGATCCCGCGACCTACGGCTTCGGCGAGGCCGACCACGACCGGCCAATCTACATCAACAACGTGCTCGCCTTGGGTGACTCCGCGACGTTGCGGCAGATACTGGAGCGGCTGCGGCGCACCTACAGCGGCCCGATCGGCGTCGAGTACATGCATATCGGCGATCCCGAGCAGAAAGCCTGGATCCAGGAGCGCATCGAGAACATCGAGAACCAGACCGAGTTCACGCCCCAGGGCCAGCGCGCGATTCTGGAGCGCATCGTCGAGGCGGAAAACCTCGAAAAATACCTGCACGTGAAGTTCGTCGGCACCAAGCGCTTCGGGCTCGACGGCGGCGAGTCGCTGATGCCGGCGCTGGAGCAGATCCTCAAGCGCGGCGGCCAGCTCGGCATTCGCGACGTGGTGATCGGCATGCCCCACCGGGGCCGCCTCAACACGCTCGTCCACCTGCTGCACAAGAGCTACACGGCCCTGATGTCGGAATTCCAGGGCCGGCCCTCGCATCCCGAGGAGATGCGCGGCTCGGGCGACGTCAAATACCATCTCGGCGCCTCGGCCGATCGCGAGTTCGACGGCAACGTGGTCCACCTGTCGCTGACCGCCAATCCCTCGCATCTGGAGGCGGTCAATCCGGTCGTGCTCGGCAAGGCGCGCGCCAAGCAGGACCAGCGCGGCGACGACAAGCGCGAGCAGGTGATGTGCATCCTGATGCACGGCGACGCCGCCTTCGCGGGGCAAGGCCTGGTGGCCGAGAGTCTCGATCTCAGCGATCTAGCCGGTTACCGGATCGGCGGCACCGTCCACTTCGTCGTCAACAACCAGATCGGCTTCACCACCTCGCCGACCTATTCGCGCTCGGGCCCCTATTGCACCGAGGTCGCCAAGATCGTCCAGGCGCCGATCCTGCACGTCAACGGCGACGATCCCGAGGCCGTCGTGCATTGCGCCCGCATCGCCATGGAGTACCGCCAGCGCTTCAAGCGCGACATCGTCATCGACATGTTCTGCTACCGCCGGCACGGTCACAACGAGACCGACGAGCCGATGTTCACGCAGCCCTCGATGTACAAGAAGATCGGCGGCCATCCCTCGGTGTTCGAGGTTTATTCGGGCTCGCTGATCGAGCGCGGCGCGCTGGCCAGGGGCGACGTCGACCGCATCGTGGTCGAGCATCGCCAGAAGATGGACGAGGCGTTCGCCGCCGCGGCGTCGTTCAAGCCCAACAAGGCCGACTGGCTGGAAGGCAAGTGGACCGGCTTCACCACCGCGCCCGGCGAGGAAGACCGCAAGGGCGCGACCGCGGTGCCGCTGGCCACGTTGCGCGAGGTTGGCCTGTCGATCTCGCGCAAGCCGGAGAACCACGACACCAACCGCAAGATCCTGCGCCAGCTCGAAGAGAAGCGGAAGATGATCGAGAGCGGCGAGGGCATCGACTGGGGCACCGCCGAGGCGCTGGCGTTCGGCACCCTGCTGGTCGAGGGCACGCCGGTGCGTCTGTCGGGCCAGGATTCCGGCCGCGGTACCTTCTCCCATCGCCACTCGGTGCTGGTCGACCAGGCGACCGACGCGCGCTACGTGCCGCTCAACGAGATCCGACCCGGCGACCAGGGCCGCTACGAGGTGATCGATTCACCGCTCTCCGAAGCCGGCGTGCTGGGCTTCGAGTATGGCTATTCGCTCGCCGAGCCCAACGCGCTGGTGCTGTGGGAAGGCCAGTTCGGCGACTTCGCCAACGGCGCCCAGGTCATCATCGACCAGTTCATCTGCTCGGGCGAGAGCAAGTGGTTCCGCATGTGCGGCTTGGTGCTGCTGATGCCGCATGGCTACGAGGGCCAGGGGCCGGAGCACAGTTCGGCGCGGCTGGAGCGCTATCTCCAGCTCAGCGCCGACGACAACTGGCAGATATGCAACATCACGACGCCGGCCAATTATTTCCACGCGCTGCGCCGCCAGGTCCGCCGCGGCTTCCGCAAGCCGTTGGTGGTGATGACGCCGAAGTCGCTGCTGCGCCACAAGGAGGCGGTCTCGCCGCTCGCCGACATGGCCGAGGGCAGCTCGTTCCGCCGCATCCTGGGCGATCCCGATCCGCTGGCGCCCAACGACAGGATCAGGCGCGTCGTGCTGTGCTCGGGCAAGATATTCTACGACCTGCTGGCCGAGCGCCGCGCCCGCAAGATCGACGACATCACGTTGCTGCGCGTCGAGCAGATCTATCCGTTTCCTTTCGCGCGCCTGGCTCGCCGGCTGGAGGCGTTCCCCAACGCCGACGTGGTGTGGTGCCAGGAAGAGCCGGAGAACGCCGGCGCCTGGCACTTCGTGGACCGTCGCATCGAGCGGGCGCTGTCGGAACTGAACGTGAAGGCGAAGCGGCCGGTCTACATCGGCCGCCGCGAATCGGCCTCGCCGGCCACCGGCAACATGAAGATCCATCTGGCCGAACAGGCCGATCTGGTGAACCGCGCCCTGACGGTGGGGTAGAAAATTTCTTCTCCTCCGGCGCCGCGAGCGGTTCGGGAGGAAAGACGCGAATCGAAGCCGCCCGGGTTGGCGGAACGCGAACAACCGGCGGTCCCCGACCGCCAGCCAACGAGGATGTGATGGCCATCGAGATCAAGGTGCCGGCGCTGGGCGAATCGGTCACCGAGGCGACGGTCGCGAAGTGGCTGAAGGCCGAGGGCGACGCGGTCGGCCTCGACGAGGCGCTGTGCGAGCTGGAGACCGACAAGGTCACCGTCGAGGTCAACGCCTCGGCGGCCGGCGTGCTGGCGAAGATCGTCGCCGCCGAAGGCGACACCGTCCAGGTCGGCGGCGTCCTGGCGTTGATCGAGGCCGGTGCGACCGCCGCGGCTCGTCCGGTCGCCGCCGCAGCACCCAGGCCGGCCATGGTCGCGGCTGCCGCTTCCGCTCCGCCGGCAGCCGCCAACCTCGCTGTCTCGGGCCCCGCTGCCCGCAAGCTGGTCGCCGAATCCGGTCGCGATCCGGCTGGCATCGCCGCCACCGGCAAGGACGGCCGCATCACCAAGGCCGACGTGCTGGCGGCGCTGGCGACACCTGCCGTCGCGCCGGTCGCGGCGAAGCCGGCCGCGCCCGCCGGTCCCAATCCCAACGCCGACCGCGAGGAACGCGTGCGCATGACGCGCCTGCGCAAGACCATCGCCAGCCGCCTGAAGGAAGCCCAGAACACCGCCGCCATCCTGACCACCTTCAACGAGGTGGACATGACCAACGTCATGGCGCTGCGCGACCGCCTGAAAGAGGATTTCGAGAAGAAGCACGGCGCCCGGCTCGGCTTCATGTCGTTCTTCGTGAAGGCCTGCGTCGTGGCGCTCAAGGAACTGCCCGGCGTCAACGCCGGCATCGAGGGTGACGAGATCGTCTACAAGAACCACTACGACATCGGCGTCGCGGTCGGCACGCCCCAAGGGCTGGTGGTGCCGGTGTTGCGCGACGCCGACACGCTGGGCTTCGCGGGCGTCGAGAAGGGCATCGGCGATCTCGGCC
>CAMDVZ010000316.1 GCA_945878895.1 Caenispirillum bisanense
TCGACTGGGCCACCGCCCGCAACAATCTCGGCAACGCGCGGCTGCGGCTGGGCGAGCGCGGCGGCGGCGCGCCGCGTCTCGAGGAGGCCGTGAAAGCCTATCGCGCCACGCTGGGCGAGTGGACCCGCGAGCGCATGCCCGAGCAATGGGCGACCACCCAGAGCAACCTCGGGGCCGCGTTGCAGGCGCTGGGCGAGCGCGAGACCGGCACCACCCGCCTGCAGGAAGCGATGGGCGCCTACCGCGCGGCGCTGGAGGAATGGACCCGTGCCCGCGCGCCAGCGCAATGGGCCGCGATCCAGAACAGTCTCGCCGGCGTGCTCGCGACAATGGCGGAGCGCGAGAGCGGCTCGGGTCGCCTTACCGACGCGGCGAAGGCCTATCGGTCGGCGCTGGAGGAACTCACCCGCGAGCGTTCGCCGATGGAATGGGCGACGATGCAAAACAATCTCGGCGCCGTGCTGCTCAGCCTCGCCGAGCGCGAGGGCGGCAGCGCGCGTCTGGAGGAAGCGTCGAAGGCCTACCGGTCGGCGCTGGAGGAATGGACCCGCGAGCGAGCGCCGCCGCTGTGGGCGATGACGCAGAACAATCTCGGTGTCGCCCTCGCGCGCATCGGCGAACGCGAGAACGGCACCCAGCGTCTGGCCGAGGCGACGCGCGCCTATCGGGCGGCGCTGGAGGAACGCACCCGCGAGCGGTCCTCGACCGACTGGGCCACCACCCAGAACAACCTCGCCAACCCGCTCGCCCGCATCGGCGAGCGCGAGAACGGCACCGCCCGGCTCGACGAGGCGGCGAGGGCCTACCTGGCCGCGCTCGACGTCTGGACCCGCGAACGCCAGCCGCGCGAGTGGGCGACGGCGCAGCGCAATCTCGCCGCCACGCTGTCGCGGCTGGCCGAGCGCGAGCCCGGCACCGCGCGCCTGGAGGAGGCGGTGCGTGCCTATCGCGCGGCGCTCCTGGAACTCAGCCGCGAGCGCCAGCCGCTCGACTGGGCCACGGCGCAGAAAAACCTCGCCACCGTGCTGTCGCGGCTGGCCGAACGCGAACCCGGCATCGCCCGCCTGGACGCCGCCGCGCGGGCCTATCGCGCCGCCCTTGAAGAGTACACCCGCGACCGCGTGCCGCTCGAATGGGCCGCCACGCAAACCGCGCTCGACAAGACGCTGGCGCTGCTGGCGGAACGGCGGAAGTAGGAGCGGTCGACCGAAGAATGCGTCGTTCGCAAGCTCAAAGCCACTATACAACTATAAGGATCTTTTTCATTTCAAAACACTTCTGTATGCCGCGACCGGAGGCAACGAATGCCGACGGTTCTGCGAGTCGACGGGCTCCGGTTCTATTTCCATAGTCACGAGCCCGGCGAGCCCGCGCACGTCCACGTCGACCGACAGGGCGCGACCGCGAAGATCTGGCTTGCCCCCGTGGCACTCGCGCGTGCCAACGGCTACACTGCGCGGGACACCGGCTTCCTGCTGCGTTTGGTCCGGCGACACCGCGACCGGTTGATGGAGGCATGGCGTGGGCATTTCGGCGATAGCGACCGACGCGCGCGTCCGCGACGTGCGGGTCGACGCCGATCACCTGACCCTCGACCTGGTCGATGGCCGGCGGATCGCCGTGCCGCTGGCCTGGTATCCGCGGCTGCGCGATGCGACGTCCACGCAGCGCGCGCGCTGGGAAATCGCCGGAGGCGGCTATGGTATCCATTGGCCCGAGATCGACGAGGATCTCAGCACCGACGGCTTGCTGCGCGGGATTCCGGCGGCGCGGCGATAGCGCGCGCCCTCCAGACACCATCGATGTCGGGCGCGAAGCAGGCCGACAAGCGCCATCCAGGACACACGCGTCGGAACGGCGGGTTTCGCGCGACGTCGGACGGTGAGCCCATCGGCGCGACGCACTCCTGCACGAGGTGATTTCGGCTGAATTTCCGCCGAAGCGGAACGCCGCGCTACCCCCGCGCCAATCTTCTTTCGACGAACTCCAGCCGGTCCTGACCCCAGAAGATTTCCTCGCCGATCACGAAGCTCGGGGCACCGAACACGCCGCGATCGATGGCGGCTCTGGTGTCGGCCTCGCGCATCGCCAGCCATTTCGGATCGGCCGCCAGTTTCTCCAGCGCCGCGGCGTCGAAGCCGCATGCCGTCGCGATGGCGCGACGCTCGGCGAGGTCGGCGACGTTGCGTTCCTCCGCCCAGGTGGCGGCGAGGAACGCGTGCGCCAGCTTGATGGCCGCGGCGTGGCCCCGGGCCTCGCGCAGCGCGGTCACCCACGGCACCGATTGCAGCTCGTCGTAGGGAAAGTACTTCGGCGTCAACGTCAGCGGCACGCCGACCTGGTCGCGCCAGCGCTTCAGCTCCATCATCCGGTACGCTTGGCGCTGTGGCGAGCGCTTGGGTAGCGGCAGGCCGCCGGAGACCGCGAACACGGCGCCGAAATCGACCGGCCAGATGTTCAGGGTAGCGCCGTGCCTGGCGCACATTGCCTCGATGCGGGCGGCGCCGAGATAGGTCCATGGCGAGTTGAGCGAAACGTAGTAGTCGACGGTCAAGGCCATGCTGGATCCTTCGGGAGACGGCCGCGGCGATGCCGCCGGTGAACCGACACCATGGAGCGGCATGAATCGACGATCAAGCGGCGACGCCGCGCGGCTGGTCCGCAGGCTCAGCGCTTCGCCGGGCCGAACAGCTGGTCGAGCCGCTTGCGGGCGCCATCGCCCAGGAAGTCGCGGTCCATGCGCATCGGGTCGCCGAAGAAATCGACCGCCAACGCGCGATCGACGACGATGGTGCCGAACACGCGCAGCGCCGCGTCGGCCTCGAAGATGCCCTCGGTATAGAGAATGCGGCGCTCCAGTTCGGCCGGCCCGAGCAGGCGCTGGAAGTATTGCGTGCCGACATTGTCGACGCGCGGCATCTTCGAGCCCAGCACCAGCACGTGCAGACGGCGCCATTCCTCGGCGCTCAGCTGACCGCGCCAGCGCGAGACGACCGCGTGGAGTGCGTCGACCTGCACCGCCGCGGCGTCGTCGGCGTTGGCCACCAGCGGGCCCACGATGGCGCGCGCGAAGGCACGCAGCGACGCGGCCTCGATGGACCGGCGTTCCAGGGTGTTGCGCATGAACGAGATCGAGCGGTCGACGATCGCCTGCTGCCGTGCGAGCCGGTCGGCGGGAAAGCCCGCCGTGTCGAGCGAGGCCCGCGCCGCCTCGGTGCGGGTGAGCAGCGTCGAGAGCGGCTCGCGCCAGCCCGCGTCGTTGGCGGCACCCGTCCATGGCGCCAACGTCGCCCAGACGCCCAGCGGCACGTGCCCGACCTGCTTGTAGCGATGATAGAGCGGCGGATTGAACGTCTCGGTTACCGCTGCCGCGCCCGCGCGCAACAACGTCGCGTCGTCGAACGCCAGCACGATCGCGGGCCGCGCGCGGCCCAGCAATTCCGTCCGCGACGCGGCGTAGTTGGCGCGCGCGACGGCATTGACCGCGACCAGCGGATCGGCCGACGCGGCCACGGCGGCCGTGGTCGCTGTCGGCTGTTCGACGCAGGCCACCAGCGCGGCCGCGCCGGCGATCGCGATCCATGGACGCATGACGTCGTTTTCCTTGCTCATGGCCGCTATCGTAGCGGCATAGCAAACGGTTAGCGCGTCCCTCGCGCAAAGACAAGGACCGAGGGCCGGAGCAACGCCTGGCGTCACCGGGCGATGCGGCCACGACCACAAATCCCGCGACAGCGGCCGCGCCGCCGAGCATCATGGCGCGATGTCCCCGCGTGTCCTCATCCTCACGGCGTCCGACGCCGGCTATTTCGAGCTGCTGCGCGGCTGCCTGCGCTCGATCCGCGACACGCCCGAAGGCCGCGATGTCCCGCTGGCGGTGTTCGATGTCGGCCTGACACCCGAACAGGTCGCGTGGTGCAAAAGCCTCGGCGCCACGATGCTGAAGGCCGACTGGGATTTCGAGTTTCCCGGCCGCGCGAAAGTCGGCGAAGCGTTCAAATCGCTGACGGCGCGGCCGTTCCTGCCGCGCTACGCGCCCGGCTACGACACCTATCTCTGGATCGACGCCGACGCCTGGGTGCAGGACTGGTCGGCCATCGAACTGCTGCTGCAAGGGGCGGCCGAACGCGATCTCGCCGTGGCGCCGGAAATCCACCGCGCCTTCCGGCATTACTACCACGCGTGGGCGGAGTTCAGCTCGATCAACGGCGCCGCCTACCGCGCCGCCTTCGGCCCCGACATCGCCGAGCGCCTGATCCGCTATCCGCTGATCAACGCCGGCGTGTTCGCCATCCGCGCCGACTCGCCCGCCTGGAAAATCTGGGCCGACACGCTGGCCGAGGGCATCGCGCGCTCCACCGACATGGTCGACCAGATCGCGCTCAACGTCGCAGTCTACGAACGCGGCCTGCGCCACGCGGCGCTGCCCAGCAGCTGCAACTGGCCGGTCCACCACGCCTTCCCGGCGTGGGACGTCGCGCGCAAGCTCTACGTCGATCCCTGCCTGCCGCACGAGCCGCTCGGCATCCTGCACATGACCATCTTCACCAAACGCATCCGGACGCTACCGCTGCGCCAGGTCGGCGGGCCGATGCACGACCGGCTGGTGCGGATGGCGGTGCGGTATCCGGGGGGGTGAAGGGAGATTTGCGTCGACGGGGGCAGCGGGCATTCCATCGTGACTCCGACGGCCATTTTCGAAGCCGCGACGGCGGTTTTGCCGCGAGCGCTTTTCGCCAAAAACGATTTCGTTTTTCCGAAGTCCGTAAAGAACGAAAGCGTTCTTTACGCGAACGCTTGTCGCAGTGGGGGCGTCCGGGCGCGATCGCGCGCCGTCGAAGCCTCTGCCGCCGGACCCGATACCTTGTCGCGGCCTCTCTATAGCGGCTTGGGTGTCGGATCGGTCGGCGTGCGCCATCTCGCGTAGAGCCACGAAAGCTCGCACCAGATTTCGCGATCCTGCCGCTGCCAGTGCTGGATATATTCTTCCTCGTCCGCGTAGAGCTTGGCGAGAATTCGCGACAACATACGCTTGGCGAGCGGCCCGTCGATGTCGCCGGCCTGAATCGAGGCCGAGACGAAGTCGAAGAAATTCAGTTGACGATCAAGGGATAGCACCGTCTCGTCGCTCGGGCCGTCGAAATGTCCAAGCGCGGTACTGAAGCGGGCGGGTGGCGGTATGTTCTCCGACTGGAACCGCGCCACGATTTCCTTGCGGCGCTTGTGGATCGCCGTGAGGTCGTTCGCGCGGACGCTGCTCTTCAGCAGAAACTCGGTGATCAGATCGAACGTGTGCTTCTTCCGATTGGCGCGGATCGTCAGTTCGTGGCCGATGATCCAACCAGCGGTGCCGAGAAAAATTCCGACGACCACGCCGAGTTGGGCGAACTGCGGCGCCTCGGGCGTGTGCAGACGCGCGAGACCAACGAATACGGCGCTGAGCACGACGACTCCCACCCAGGCGATGGCTCCGTAAAGCCAATGCCGGGGGCGGAGCGCGTCCGCGAAATGGAGAACAACAAGCACCACCACAACAACGAGCGTGGCTGCGGTGGACGAGACGAGGAGCGCGCCGAGTTCGCTCACTTGTCCGACCCAGTCGATCTAAACCGGCGCCGAGCCCGGTTTGCCTGCCAAACGCATAACCATCTCCATGAGCGAATTCGCACCAATCTACAACACTTCGGGAGCCACCGCCATGGACGAGACGGAGCCGCCCTTGCCACCTATCAGAAAATCCTTGCCTCGAGGAATCGGGATGTGATTCGAGGAGTCCGCCTTCAGAACCGGCGGAGATTTTCGAATGGGCGGGATTCAACGGATCGCCGCGGCGATCGGCCAGGAGCTTCTGGGT
>CAMDVZ010000317.1 GCA_945878895.1 Caenispirillum bisanense
TACGCGCCGGAACTGAATCCCGACGAGCTGGTGTGGAACCACATGAAGCGCACCGGCGTGGCGCGTCGGCCGCTGAAGGCCGGCGAGGTGCTGCAGGACGCCATCGACGCGCAGTTGAAGGCGATCGGCGAGGACCCGGCGCTGGTGCGAGCGTTCTTCAGGGCCCAAGATGTAGCCTATATTACTGACTGATTAGTAATAGTAAAAAATACGACACAATATATTGATTATAGAAGATAATTCCGATTCCGGAGTGTCCGGAATCGGGTGCTGGATATCTGCAAAAGAGCCCCTGCCGGATCGTGCAAGGGAGATGAGCATGTGCCGCCAGTAGATTGATTCAGAAAAATTTTTTCACAAAAAATTCTGCCCTGGCGCTGACAATCATATTTGCATCAACGCGCTAGCTCGAATTTGCATGTCAATAGCAGTATCATGGAAACGCTGTTATTTTTAAGTGATTTATTAGAAGAACATGATACTATGTTGATTATAAAGAAATAATAGAAAGATTCTTGGCGACATGATGCGAATCACCCTTCTCGGGGCCTGCAAAATCATCGCGTCGGATGGAACCGACGTGACGCCGCGCGCGCGCAAGACGCGGGGCATGATCGCTTACCTCGCGCTGGCGCCCGGCGGTTCGGCGACCCGCGAGCGGCTTGCCGGCTTGCTGTGGAGCGACCGTCAGGAAGAGCAGGCGCGCGGCAGTCTGCGGCAGAGCGTCACCGAATTGCGCGCGGCGTTCAGCGGCGAGGACGAAGACGCGCTGCGGATCGATCGCGACTCGATCCAGCTCAGGCTCGATGCGACATGGGTCGACGCGCGCGAACTCGAACGGCTGGCGGCGGCCTCCATCGACGAACGTCGGCAGGTGATCCAGATCTATGGCGGCGATCTGCTGGCCGATCTCGGTTCGATCGGCGGCCCGTTCGAGGACTGGCTCTATACCGACCGCGCCTTCCGCCGGGAGACGGCGCTGAGCTGCATGGCCTCGGTGCTGCGCGACCGGCTCGGCGCTGGCGACATCGCCGATGCCGAAGCAGTGGCCCGCTCGGTGCTCGGTCTCGAGGTTGCCCACGAGGAAGCCCACCGCACGATCATGGAGGCCTATGCGCGTCGCGGCGACAAGGCCTCGGCGCTGCGCCAGTTCCAGACCTGCACCGACACGCTGAAACGGGTTCTCGATGCGAAGCCGGCGCCGGCGACCGTCGCGTTGTACGACCGTATCAAGGCGGACCGCCTCGAGGCGGTCGGCGAAGGCCTGCCGGTGCCCGCGCCGGTCCACGTCGAGCCAGGTGCGGCGACCGCATCGGCGGAAAGTCCGCGAGCGGCGCAGCTGTCGGTCGCGGTGCTGCCCTTCCGCAACGTCGGGGGCGACCCCGGCAGCGACTATCTGGGCGAAGGGTTGGCCGACGAGATCGCCGACGGCCTGTCGCGGTTCAAGTGGCTATCGGTGATCGCCAGCGGCACGACCGGCGTGGCGCGCGGCGCCGAGTCCGACCCGCGCGAGACCGGTCGCCGGCTGGGGGTGCGCTACTCGGTCGAGGGTACCGTGCGCCGCGGTGGCGATCGGGTGCGCATCGCGGTCCGTCTGGTCGATTGCGAGGACGCGCATGCCGTCTGGGCGGAATCGCGGATCGTGGAACTGGGCAACATGTTCGATGTCCAGGACGAGATCGTTCGCGAGGTCGTGGGCAGGCTCGACCCGAAGCTGATGCAGGCCGAGATCGAACGCGTCCGCCGTCGGCCGCCCGACAACCGCAACGCCTACGATTGCGTGCTGCGGGCGGTACCGCTGCTCTACAAGGCCTCGGCGGAATCGTTCGAGCAGGCCGGGCACCTGCTCCAGCGGGCGGTCGCCCTCTATCCGGACTATGCCCGTGCCCACGCCTAGCTGTCGTTCTGGCATGTGATTTGTCTCGGCGAAGGCTGGGGCGACGATCGGAGCGGCATGGCCGACAAGGCCGACTACCATGCCCGCCTGGCCGTGGAACGGGATCCCGACGACGCCATGGGGCTGGCGTTCGCGGCGCATGTCGAGAGCTTTCTGCGCCGTCGTTTCGAGTCGGCCGAGCGCCTCTACGAACGAGCCGTCGCGGTCAATCCGAGCTTCGGATGGGCGTGGGTCCTGCGCGCCATGCTGGCTTGCTACCGCGGGCGGCCCGATACCGCGCTCGAGTATTTCTCCCACTACAACAAATTGTCGCCGTTCGATTTCTACCGCTACTTCTGGGAAACGGTCGCGGTCATCGCCTACGCCCTCAAGGGCCAGCACCGGGAGGCGATCGCGGCCGCTGAACCGGTGTTGCGCGACCACGCGCAGTTCGGTGCCATCTACGTCCCCGTGATTTCGAGTCTTGGACATCTCGGCCGGTTGGACGAAGCCGCACGGCGCATCGCGCAATTGCGCGAGGTGCGCCCGGAATTCTCGATCGCCAATTTCAATGCCACCTATCCGATGGAGGATCCCGCCCAGTTCGCGATCTACATCCAGGGCCTGCGACTGGCTGGAGTCGCAGAGACGTAGCGGATTACCGGGGGTTTCACGACGGAGGCCGAGTTTTTTTGACGCTGGCTTCCGGTCTCAAAGCGACAGTTGCAACGGACGAGCAGGTCCACACGCCGGGGGGTGTGTGGCGCCGGCTCTGGTGCCGAACGGGTGATGAGGAGAGAGACGATGACTGCTGTCATGATGGGCGGCCTTTCGCCGCTGTTCCTGGATGAAGTTGAAGTCGAGATGGGCGGCCTGTCGCCCGTGTTCGGCGAGTCGGTCGATGTCGAGATGGGTGGCCTGTCGCCGCTGTTCAGTGAGACGGTCGACGTCGAGATGGGTGGCCTGTCGCCGTTGTTCGGCGAGTCGGTCGACGTCAAGATGGGCGGCCTGTCGCCGCTGTTCGGCGAGACGGTCGACGTCGAGATGGGCGGCCTTTCGCCGTTGTTCGGCGAGACGGTCGACGTCGAGATGGGCGGCCTGTCGCCGCTGTTCGTCTGACCGTTGGGGAGGTGCCCGATCGCGCACCCCGCCCGCGAGGTCGGGTGGCGCACGGGGCAGCGGACCAACGACTATGGTACTCTCAGGGCGTTCGCTGCCAATTGGCTGCGAGCGCCCTTTGTGTTTTGCGTGGGGAATGATCGATGGTTGAAGTCAACCCGCCGATACCGGAGAAGCTCATTTCGTTCTATCGGTTCATTCCGACCGCGCGGAAGCCCATCAGGGCCGACGCCTCCGCCGGCGGCACGATACCGACGCGCTCGTTCCGCTACTGCGAGCCCATCAGGACGGCGTCGTCGTTCGGCTGGTACATGTTTCCGCCGATGGACTTCGGTCTGTTGTGGGATGGTTCGGACGTGTTGTGGAGCCATGCCGGCCAGCCCGAGTGGAAGCCCTTGGCGCGACAGCATTTCCCGAACTTCTCCAAATACTTCGACGAGCGCGCGCCCGCCGACTGCAAGGGCTACGCGGTGCCGTTTCTCGGCTCGATGCCGGAGCCGGGCATCGTCAACATCTGGAGTGGCTGGGTGGCGCGGTCGGCGCCCGGCTGGAACGTACTGGTCCGTCCGGTCGCCAACCTGCCCCAGCCGGGCGGGTGGGAAAACTACGAGGGCGTGGTCGAGACGGATCGGTGGTTCGGACCGCTGTTCGTCAATATCAGGTTGCGCCGAACGGGTATTCCTATTCTCGTTAAACGGGAGCTTCCGCTATTCCAGGTCCAGCCGCTGCCGCGATGGCTGCTGTCCGACAAGGTCTACAATTCCTTCGATATCGTGCCGAGCATGGACGACCTGACCGAGGCCGACTGGCAGGCCTATCGGGAGACCGTCGTGATTCCGCAGAGCGCCGCGAACCGGAAGCTGGGCGACTATGCCGCGAGGACCAGAAAGCGGCGAAAGGGGGATGGCGGCGGTGATACGGGAGCCCCCGAGAAGTAGGGCCGGGCTCGCTTCTCGTGGCCCTTATCCACAAGACCGCCCGGATACGAGCGGTTATCAACACAGCCGGCAGTGGCGTTGCATTTTGACAATGCAGTGAGCGCGCAAATTTACGTCAACGATTTTGTCGTCCCTGTAAACGGATGATTAACGAAACCGGCGGAATGGGCTATCCGATGAGGGCGGCGACCCGAGAGGTGCCGCCCGTCCGCGTATCGGGAAACGATTCACATGGCTGTTCTCGCTTCGAAGATCGACGTCCGCTCGGCCGCCTTCAAGGCCAACCATGCCGCGACGCTTGCCCAGGTCGCCGATCTGCGCGGCCAGGTCGAGCGGGTGCGCGAGGGCGGCGGCAAGGCCTCGCGCGATCGCCACGTGAGCCGGGGCAAGCTGCTGCCGCGCGACAGGGTCCGCACCTTGCTCGATCCGGGTTCGCCGTTTCTCGAATTCTCCCAGCTCGCCGCGCACGGCATGTACGAGGACAAGGCGCCATCCGCGAGCGTCATCACCGGCGTCGGGCGCGTCTCGGGCGTCGAATGCGTGGTCGTCTGCAACGACGCCACCGTGCAGGGCGGCACCTACTATCCCATCACCGTCACCAAGCATCTGCGGGCCCAGGAGATCGCGCTCGAGAACCGGCTGCCCTGCGTCTATCTGGTCGATTCCGGCGGCGCCAATCTGCCCAACCAGTCCGGCGTGTTTCCCGACAAGACCCATTTCGGCCGGATTTTCTACAACCAGGCCAACATGAGCGCCGCCGGCATTCCGCAGATCGCCGTCGTGATGGGCTCCTGCACCGCGGGCGGCGCCTACGTGCCGGCGATGAGCGACGAGACCATCATCGTGCGCAAGCAGGGCACGATCTTCCTCGGCGGGCCGCCGCTGGTGAAGGCCGCCATCGGCGAGGTCGTCAGCGCCGAGGAGCTGGGTGGCGCCGATGTCCACGCGCGCACGTCGGGTGTCGCCGATCACTACGCGCTCGACGACAACCATGCGCTCGGCATCGCGCGCCGGCTGGTCGCCAACCTGAACTGGCGCAAGACGCCGCCGGTAGCGATCGAGCCGCCGCGCGAGCCGCTCTACCCGGCCGACGAACTTTACGGCGTGATCCCGACCGACCCGCGTATTCCCTACGACGTGCGCGAGATCATCGCCCGGCTGGTCGATGGCAGCGAGCTCGACGAGTTCAAGGCGCTCTATGGCACGACGGTCGTCACCGGCTTCGCCCGCATCATGGGCTATCCGGTCGGCATCATCGGCAACAACGGCATCCTGTTCAACGAATCGGCGGTCAAGGCGGCGCACTTCATCGAATTGTGCGGCCAGCGCGGCATTCCGCTGCTGTTCCTGCAGAACATCGTCGGCTTCATGGTCGGCAAGAAGTACGAGGCTGGCGGCATCGCCAAGGACGGCGCCAAGCTGGTGACGGCTGTCGCGACGGCGCGGGTGCCGAAATTCACCGTCATCGTCGGCGGCAGCTATGGTGCCGGCAACTACGGCATGTGCGGCCGAGCCTACGGCCCCCGCATGCTCTGGATGTGGCCGACCGGCCGCATCTCGGTGATGGGCGGCGAGCAGGCCGCCAGCGTGCTGGCGACCGTGCGGCGCGACAACATCGAGGCCAAGGGCGGTTCGTGGAGCAAGGACGAGGAGGATGCCTTCAAGGCGCCGATCCGTTCGCAGCTCGAAGCCGAGGCGCATCCCTATTTCGCCAGCGCGCGGCTGTGGGACGACGGTATCCTCGATCCCGTCGACACCCGCATGGCGCTGGGGCTGGGCCTCTCGGCGGCGATGAACGCGCCGATCCCGCCGCCGAGCTGGGGCGTGTTCCGCATGTAGGCGGGCGGTGCTCGCCGTGTTCGTCGTTCGCCTCCGTGGATTTTCGAAAGTGATATCGTGACCGAAGCGCT
>CAMDVZ010000318.1 GCA_945878895.1 Caenispirillum bisanense
TCCTTCTCCCCGCGGCGGCGGGGAGAAGGTGCCCGAAGGGCGGATGAGGGGCTTCGCGGCATCGCAACAAGGTGACCATTGCTCGCGCGAGCACGCCGTTCTCCAGACCGCGAAGCCCCTCATCCGTCGCTACGTGCCACCTTCTCCCCGCCTCCGCGGGGAGAAGGAGAAACCACGGCGGCAGAACATTTTTCCCCCTGAAGCGCGGTGCGACCATCGGCTCGACGAAGCTCTCTCCCGCGTCGACCGTCGAAGCCGCCGACTCATTCCGCCGGCTGCATCGCCAGCCGCGCCGCCGGGCGGGTGTCCATGAACATCTGCGCGACGCCGGCGATCACGCCGATCAGCACCGCCAGTTGCCAGGCCAGATCGTAGGAGCCGAGCCGGTCGAAGATCAGGCCGCCGCCCCAGGCGCCGAGGAAGGAGCCGATCTGGTGGCTGAAGAACGCCACGCCCGTCAGCGTGCCGAGATGGCGGATGCCGAAAATCTGCGCCACCAGCCCGTTGACCAGCGGAATGACGCCCAGCCACAGCAGTCCCATCGCGGCCGCGAACAGCAGGGTCGAGGCCTGGCTCACCGGCAGCATGAAGTAGGCCGCGATGAAGGCCGAGCGCAGCAGGTAGATGCCGCCCAGCAGCACGGGCTTCGAATAGCGGTCGCCCGCCCAGCCGAACAGCCACGAGCCCGCCACGTTGAAGATGCCGATCACCGCCAGCGCCTGGGCGCCCACCATCGGATCGACGCCGCACTGCGCGAGGAAGGTCGGCAGGTGCGTGGTCAGGAACGCCAGCTGCAGGCCACAGACGAAGAACGCGGTCGCCATGATCACGTAGCCGCCGTGGCGGCCCGCCTCGCCCAGCACGTCGGCGAGCGTCTGGTCGACATCGCCGGCGGCACGCGGTCCGTCGCCGAGCTTGTCGGCGCTCGCGGCCATCATGGCGGCCGGCAGCATGATCCCGGCGAGGCCGACGAACGCGAACACCGCCATCTGCCAGCCCGCTGCCTGGATCGTGCCCTGCGCCAGCGGTGCCGCCAGAAACGTGCCGATCGAGCCCGCCCCCGACACGATGCCGAAAGCCAGGCTGCGGCGTTGCGGCCGCACCACGCGGGCGGCGATCTTGGCCGCTACGCCCGATGTCGTGCAGGACAGCGCCACGCCGATCAGCACGCCCGACCCCATCGTCAGCGCCAGCGCGCCGCCGGCCCAGGCCGTCAGCAGCAGGCCCGCGACGTAGAGCCCGACGCCGGCGATCGTCACCCAGCGCGTGCCGTAACCGTCCACGAGCGCGCCGACCGGCGGCTGCGTGACGCCCCAGACGATGTTCTGGATCGCCAGCGCGAAGGCGAAATCGGCCGCCGAAATGCCGGTGTCCTTGCCCATTGGCGACATGAAGAGGCCGAGACTCTGGCGCATGCCCATGGCGAGAGACAGCATCACGGCGGCGCCCGCGAGAATGGCGATGGCGTGGCCACGCGAAAGGGCGGGAACGTGGAAGGGCGCGGCGGGGCGTGAGGGGGATAGGTCAGTCATGGTGACGCAAAGGTCACGGATGGGGCCGATGCGGCAACCGAAAAGAATGTGTGGGGGGATGAGGGATTGTTGGGTGTGGCAGTGGACAGTCAGGACGATGGCTTTACTCGCCTGCCGAGGTACTGAAGCCGTTTGCTTCCAGCTTGATAGCAATGGAGGGAATCACTCGACCGTCGGTTCGGGTCCTGGCGGTGTTTGCGCTGACGGCGGCGAGTCGTTCACGGCAGATTTCATAGTGATCGAAAGTCGCATGCCACAACTGGAGCCAGCCATTCGTTTGCGGCTTGTGCTCCATCAGCCACAGGATGATGTCGTCGGACAAGCTCTGCCCAAAGTCGGTTTTCAAGAGACCTAAGGCAGCGAACGCCCATGACTTGTCATTGAGCCGCTTTGCGCGGACGCAATCAAATGCGAGCTTCGCAAGCGAGGCATCACACTCGCCGGTATTTTTCCACGTAATGTACCAAACGAGCCCCCAAGAAGAGAGTTCAGGTGCTGCGGTTCTGAGCCAGCCACGGCCGACTTCACACAGAGCTTCGTTGTTCTCGCCGGCCGCCTTTAGCAGGACTCGCCACATCGAAATCCAACCTGTGTGATCGGGCGGCGCGTCCCCGAGCCATTGGCGTGCGATTTCAGCGAGGGTGTCGTCGTTCTCGCCGGCCGCCTTCCACAGGGGTTGCCACACAAACGCCCACGAGCCGTGATCGGGCGGCGCGTCCTTGAGCCATTGGCGTGCGATTTCAGCGAGGGTGTCGTCGTTCTCGCCGGCCGCCTTCCACAGGGCCTCCCAGATGAACGACCAACCAGTCGTCGGCGCCGTCGCGGTCCATAGCCAATTGTGTGCAAGGTCTACGAGATTGCCGATGGCGTCCGGGTCGTGATCGAGGCGTTGCCACAACCGCTCCCAGACGTGGCTCCAGGACCTGTCGAAGGTCCGGTCGATCAGAAAACGCTCACCCAGGGCACGGAGGGAAACAGAGAGTCCAAATTTTTCGATAGTGTCGGTGAGCAGCGCCACCCACATCGGATCGACCGTCGGGTTGGTCGATAGCCAGGTTTCGAGCAGCGTGCCGCGGATGTCGGCGGCGAGTTCAGGCCGGTCGACGCAGAGCTTGACCAGACGGCGCGCATCCATCGAGTGGCCTCGATGCTGGACGAACGAGACAAGCTGTTCGCCGATCGGCTCGCCGTCGAGACGCCGGAGATAGTCGTGCGCGACGGCGCCCCATTGCTGCCAGTCCGGCAGTCGTCCGAGCAGGGATTTCACGGTTAGCGCGCCGGGAGCGCCACCAACCTCCAGCAGCTTGTGACAGGACAGGCGAAGCCCGGGTTCGTCATTTTGCGCGTCGGCGACGGCCGCAGCGATGGCGTCCAGCGGTGCTGGATGCAGCGCGAGAGCGAGGCGCCGCTCGATGTCGACCCACACCGGCAGTTCGCTGAGCGGTGCCTGAATCGCATGGTGTCGCGACGTATAGAGGTCGCGACATGCTTCCTTCAGTTCCGTGTCGATCAATGTCAGGCGTCCATCCGCGATGGCGTCGCCCCGGTGGCGGAGCAAGCGAACGACCGACCAGAGCGGCGCAAAGCGCGCCGACGGGTGCTCCTCGTGGTCCATCGAGGCCGCAAAGCCATCCCGGAGATGCTTGCGCCGGAAGCCGATGTCGCGTTTGCTTCCAAAACATGCCGTGTAGATCGCGTTCGCGAGATGCGGATGTGTCAGGCGCAGTCCGCCCGACGACAAGTCGTCGGTAACATTCATGAGGTGGCGATCATCGTCGCGAAGCTGTTTGTAGGCTCCTTCCAGAGCCGGATTGTCTCGAAGCGCGGCGTCGACGGCATTGGCGGAATACAGTGCGTAGAGGCGGTTGAGAGCGAGGATAGTCGCGATCAGGTCGAAGAGCGCCGTCTCGCCGTCCATGAAGTCCAGCAGCCGCTTCCTGAATCGTTGCGCGAAGGCAGCGATGGGCTCGCCGGTCCGCCATTCGAAAAACAGCTGGACCATCAGGACGTCGTCGCTCGACTCGACCGGCAGGTTCTCGGCGCCGCTCCGGGCGCGATACCATTCGCGAAGAGAGCCGATCTCCGTGGCGGTTTCGTGTGGCAGTTCGGCGCTTTCGACCTGGACGTAGCCGGTCAGAGCGTCCTGGAAATCCTCGTGCTGTTCGGTCGGCCCGCAACAGATCAGTAGCGGGGCGCGTAAGGAGGGCTCTTCCTCCCGGATCGACGCGAGTTCGTCCTGGATGTCGTCGAGAAGCCTGTCCAGACCCTGTTGCTTCTCCGACGTATAGGGGGCGTCGAGTCCGATGATCACCTGCTGTCCGGTCAGGATCGTTCGGCGCAGCCATCGCACGGCGTCCGCGACGCGATCGGACCGCCCTTTCAACCAGACGACGACCCGCTCGCCGTCGTTGTCGTGGAGCGCCGACAGAACGTGGAGCAGCGCGACGCTCTTTCCGGTTCCCGACCGGCCCGATATCCAGAACGCCTGCAGGGTGCCGTCGTCTTGGTCCTAGCATCGCGCGATCCAGGTTTCGGCCTCGTCGGCGATGTCCTCAAAGGCAGATCTGGGCGCGAACCTTCCGGCCCTGAAATCGTCGATGGTCGGCTCTTCGCCGGCGAGTGTGGCCTTTTCGTTCGCCGTGGCGCGAATTACACTCGCGGGTGGTCTGTCATCCGGCTGCCAGACGTAGAATTTCTGCCTGATAGTGTGGGCCTGGATCGAAAGAATCCTCGCCTCGCCTGCAATGGCGCGAACTGCGTCGTCGAGCGCGCTTCTGCTTGTGGCGCTGAACAGGCGGCCGACCCACGTGTCGATCTGTTCGAATGCGTTGCCGATGCCGTATGCCGTGGCAAGGTAGGCAGCCAAGTCTGTCCTTGGATCGCTGGCTACTTCAACTCTCAGCGTAGATCGAAAAGCACGGAGACACTCCGGCTCGGCGTCTGCAGGGCTCCATCTCTCCAGTGCTGCCTCGAAGTCGACGAGTTCCCGGCGGTTGGCGAGAACGCGGAACTTCAGGGATGACGCGAGCGTTGGATAGAGGTCTGTGGCAAGTTAGTAGATGCCGAACAGCTCGGACGCTGCGTCACGCAGCGACGCACCACGCAGCGTGCGCTTGGCTTGCGTGACGACGATCTGCGTGCCCTCGCGCGTGACGAGGTCCGACAGGTGTTCGATGAATGTCGATGGGTGGTCGGGGTTCGGCTGCGAGCGGATCATTTCCAGCAGGCTGGCCGTCAGCTGGAAGGAGAATCCCGACAGCGCGGCGATGCCGCCGTCGGTACCGGGACGGTCTTGCCAGTCCCGGGCGAGCTTCCGGAAATCGTTCCAGATGTCGTCCATGTCTCATGCACCCCCACGCCATCCAGCATAGTTGGTGCGACCGGGTCATCTGCGCAACCGGAAAGAACCCCCGGGGCCGGAACGCCTGTGCATGTCGCGAAAACACCACCATGAATCGGTAGTTACCCCCAGCCTCTCCGCGCTAGGTTCCCGCCCGTGCGGTAGGAGCGGCGTGGCGCCGGTCCGGGAAAGCGAAGGAGGTCGGCGATGGCCGGCAGCGTCAACAAGGTCATTCTGGTCGGCAATCTCGGGCGCGACCCCGAGGTCAAGACCATGCAGACCGGCGGCATGATCGTGAACATGAACGTCGCTACCTCGGAGAGCTGGCGCGACAAGGCCACCGGCGAGCGCAAGGAGCGCACCGAGTGGCACCGCGTCGTGATCTTCAACGACAAGGTCGGCGAGATCGCGCAGAAATTCCTGCGCAAGGGCTCCAAGGTCTACATCGAGGGCCAGCTCGCGACCCGCAAATGGACCGACCAGGGCGGCCAGGAACGCTACACGACCGAGGTCGTGATCCCGCGTTTCGGCGGAACCCTCACCCTGCTCGACGGTCGCCAGGACGGCGGCGGCGGTGCCATGGGTGGTGGTGGCGGCGAGGAATATAGCGGCGGTGGCGGCGACGATTTCGGCAACGGCGGCAGTGCTCGCCCGATGGCCGCGGCGCGTGGCGCCGCACCGGCAGCCAGGGGCGGTGCCGCCCGCGGCAAGTCCGACCTCGACGACGATATCCCGTTCTGAGCCGCGGGCGAGGGCGGGAAATCGAACTGCTGCAACGATTTTCCTTCTCCCCCCAAATGGGGGGAGAAGGTGGCGCGCAGCGCCGGATGAGGGGCTTGGCGGCCTTTGAAGCCGGCATGTTCCCGGCTTCGAAGGCTGAATCGTTTCGGCGCCGCGAAGCCCCTCATCCGCCCCTTCGGGGCACCTTCTCCCCCTCGGGGCCGC
>CAMDVZ010000319.1 GCA_945878895.1 Caenispirillum bisanense
CTCAAGTGGCGCATCTTCGCCGTCCCGTGGGCCATCGAGGACGCTCGCCATGAGCGCCACTGGAGTGACGCGCTCCCGGACGGTGCGCCTTCGGCAAGGTTTCCGTCGATGCCACGTCCGTCGATGCCACGACAGCTCCAGAGCCGGAACGGCGCTCGTCCGATTGCCCGGCAACCCTGGCGCCATCTGCGCGCCGGAGATGCTATGAGGGCGCCCGGTCCCCTCTCCGTCCCGCCCCATCCGCACCGCCATGCCGTCCGACAGCGCCCTGCCCGTTTCCTCGTCCGCCCGCCGGCCGCCGCGCCGCGTCGGGGCCTTGACGGTCGGCGCCTGGATCGCGGGCTTGCTGGTGGCGCTGCCGGTGCTGGGCGTGCTGGCGCAGCTGGCGAACCCCAGCGGCACGGCGTGGCGCGGCATGATCGCGACGGTGCTGCCGGGCTACGCCCTCAACACCGCCATCCTGATGCTCGTCGTCGGGCTGGGCACCGCGGTGGTCGGCGTCGCCACCGCCTGGCTGACGACGATGTGCCGGTTTCCCGGTCGGGGCCTGTTCGAGTGGGCGCTGGTGCTGCCGCTGGCGGTGCCGGCCTACGTGATGGCCTACACCTGGACCGACCTGCTGGACTTCACCGGCCCGGTCCAGACCGCGTTGCGCCATGCCTTCGGGTGGGGGCCACGCGACTACTGGTTTCCGCCGGTCCGCTCGGTCGGCGGCGCCGCGGCGCTGTTCGTGTTCGTGCTCTACCCCTACGTCTATCTGCTGGCGCGCACCGCCTTCATCGACCAGTCGGGTGGCGCGCTCGATGCCGGCCGGGTGCTGGGCAACGGGGCCTGGCGCAACTTCCATCGTGTCGCGCTGCCGCTGGCGCGCCCGGCGATCGCCGCGGGCGTGGCGCTGGCGCTGATGGAGACCCTGGCCGATTTCGGCGCCGTCGCCTATTTCGAGGTGCCGACTTTCACCACCGGCATCTACCGCGCCTGGTTCTCGTTCGGGGATCGGGTTGGCGCCGCCCAGCTGTCGGCCGGGCTCGCCATCCTGGCGTTGCTGCTGCTGTGGGTCGAGCGCCGCGCCCGCGCCGACCGCCGGTTCCACCCGACGACGCGGCGCCATCGTCCCTTGCCGGCCTATCGCCTGACCGGCCCGCGCGCCGCCCTGGCGACGCTGGCTTGCGCGCTGCCGGTGGTGATCGGCTTCGTGCTGCCGGCCGGCGTGTTGATCCATTTCTCCATCCTGGGCGGCGACGGGCAATGGGGCGCCCGCTATGTCCGGCTGGCGATCAACAGCGTCGTCCTCGCGGGCCTCGCCGCCATCGTCTCGGTCGCCATCGCCGTCCTGCTGGCCTACGCCGTGCGCGTCGCCCGCGGCGGCCCGACCGTCTGGATCGCCCGCCTCGCCGGCATTGGCTACGCCATCCCCGGCGCGGTGGTGGCGATCGGCATCCTGGTGCCGGTGGCGGCGTTCGACAACGCGCTCGACGCCTGGCTGCGGGCGGCGTTCGGCGTGTCCTCGGGCCTGCTGGTGAGCGGTTCGATCGCCGGTGTCGTCTACGCCCTGACGGTGCGCTACCTGTCGGCCGCCTCGCAATCGGTCGAAGCGGGCCTCCAGACGATCACGCCCAGCCTCGACGGTGCCGCCCGCACGCTGGGCTCGGGCGCCTTCGCGGCCCTGCGGCGAGTCCACCTGCCGATGCTGCGCGGGCCACTGGCGACGGCGGGTCTGATCGTCTTCGTCGATGCCATGAAGGAACTGCCCGCCACGCTGATGCTGCGGCCGTTCAATTTCGACACGCTGGCGGTGCAGGCGTGGAACCTCGCCCGCGACGAGCGCCTGGCCGAGGCCTCGACGGCGGCGCTGACCATCGTGGCGGTCGGCCTGCTGCCGCTGATCCTGCTGACCCGCTCGATCGTGCGCGGCAAGGGCGCCTGACGCTATTTCGGCGCCGGCGCGTGGATTTCGGCGAAGCGGTCGAAATCGGCGAGGAAGCGGGCGCGGACCGGGTCGGTTTCCATCATGATCTCGTGGCGCGCGTCGGGGTAGTCGACCACGGTGCAGCGGGCGAGCCGGGCGCAAACCTCGCGATGCGAGGAGGAGCCGATCAGCAAATCCTGGCCGGCGCTGAGGATGCGCACCGGCTGGACGATGCGCTCGAGATAGCCGGGCTGGTGCAGCGCGCGCAGGGACCGCAGGGTCGCGCGCATCCAGCCGATGGTCGGCCCGCCCAGCGCCAGTCGCGAATCGGCGCCATACCAGGCCTCGGAGAAGCGGAACCGGCGTTCGTCGTGCGTCACCTTGTTGCCCACGAACTCGCGACCGATCAGGCGGAACGGCCGCGAGCCATAGAAGTAGCGGCCGTTGATCGACTCGGTGTCGGGAAACAGGCTGATCATGACGGAGGCGATGGCCTGTTTGCGCAAGGCCGTCATCGGCGCCACCATCAGGGCGGCCGACACCGGCGAGTCCGCCCCCGCCTCGGCGAAGTGGCGCAACAGATTGTGGCCGCCCATCGAATGGGTGAGCGCGATCAGCGGGCGGGGTGCTTCGGGCGCCACGACGGACGCCAGCACGGCGCGCAAATCGGCCTGGTAGGTGTCGTAGCCATCGACATGGCCTTTCTGCCGATCCGGCAGCAGGCGTTCCGACAGGCCCTGGCCGTGCCAGTCCAACGCGTACACCGAGAAGCCGCGCGCCAGCAGCTCGGGCACGATCTCGGTGGCGTACTTCTCGATGAACTCGCCGCGCCCCTGCAACACCAGCACGCTGCCGCGCGGCCGGGCCGCGCGCGCGTTCCAGACCGCGTAACGCACCAGCCCGGTGCCGACCGGCACGAAACCATGCTTGTCGGCCGCGACGTAGGTGCCCCGCACCGACGCCGGAACGGCCGCCGGTTCGGCCGTGGCGGCGATCATCGCCGGGGCCGGCGGCTCGTCGAACTCGATCAGGGTGGACACCAGGACACTAGCCACGAAAGTGAGCGCGGCCGCAATAGTCCAGAGTGACCAGCGCTTCAGACGTTTCGACATCGGGTGTGCGGAACCGGGGCGAACATCGTCGGGCTCTCCATGCCATGCCGCCTCGCAATCGCAAAGTGCTTGCATCGCCGGCGCGACCGACCTGGACCGACATCCCATGCCGGTCCATGTGGAATTCACATGGCTGGCCGACAATGAGAATGATTCGCACTAGACTTGACGGGCCTCGATTCGAGACCTAGGAATGCGAACCATTCGCAATGAACGTCCGTTCATGGCGGATCCCGACCGGCGCCAGCCGGCTGGCCGATTTCGAGGACGCGATGACGCGCTTTTTCGCCCCAACCGCCCTGCTCCACCTTTTTCCGTACGTCCCGCGGCGACGCACGACTCGCGACGGCGAGGGGAGCCCGGTCCATCAATCGCCGACGCACCGTCGACCGTCCGAAAACGTTGTCATCCCGAGCTCCGGGATGACACCGGGGTGGGATTGCCGTCGTGCGTCGCGTCGCGTGATCGCCCCGCCGCGAGGTCGGAGCCGCTTCGAGATGCCGGTTCGCGCCGTTCCCACCCCGACGCCCCGGCGTGCCGCCGCCCTGCTGCTCGCGGCGTGCCTGGCCGGGCAACCGGCGCTGGCCGAGCCGGAGGTGGTGAACCTTTACACCGCGCGGCACTACCAGACCGACGAGCGGCTTTACTCCGACTTCACGAAGGCCACCGGCATCGCGATCAACCGGATCGAGGGCAAGGAAGACGAGATCATCGAGCGCATCCGCCAGGAAGGCGCCAACAGTCCCGCCGACGTGCTGCTGACGGTCGACATGGGCCGGCTGTGGCGGGCCGAGCAGGCCGGCATCCTGGCACCGCTGAAATCGGCCGTGCTCGAGGTTCGCCTGCCCGCCCATCTGCGCGATCCCGCGGGCCGCTGGTTCGGCTTCTCGACCCGCGCCCGCGTCATTGCCTACGCGAGGGATCGGGTGAAGCCCGACCAGGTCGCGACCTACGACGATCTCGCGGCACCGGCCCTGAAGGGCAAGGTCTGCGTCCGCTCCGGCAGCCACGTCTACAACCTGTCGCTGCTGGCCTCGATGATCGCCGCCGACGGCGAGGAGAAAGCCGAAGCGTGGGCGCGCGGCGTCGTCGCCAACTTCGCCCGCCCACCCCAGGGCGGCGACACCGACCAGATGAAGGCGATCGCGGCGGGCCAGTGCGATGTCGGCCTGGTCAACACCTACTACTACGTCCGGGCGCTGAACTCGCCGGCGGCGGCCGACAAGGCGATGGTCGCCAACCTCGCCGTCGCGATGCCCGGGCAACAGGGCCGCGGCACCCACGTCAACGTCTCCGGCGCCGGCCTCGTGAAAACCGCGCCGCACCGCGCCGCGGCGGTCAGGTTCCTCGAATATCTGGCCGGCGACGCCGCCCAGATCCATTTCGCCGACGGCAACAACGAATGGCCCGCGGTTGCCGGCCTCCGCACCGCCAATCCCGGCCTGGCGTCGCTCGGCACCTTCAAGACCGACACCATCGATCTGGCCCTGATCGGCAAGCACCAGGCCCGGGCGCAGGCGATCTTCGACAAGGTCGGCTGGAAGTAGCCGGCGGGAGCAGGCAGCCGACGCGCCACGCCCCCGCCCGCCCTGCCTCAGCGATAGTAGCCGCGGTTGGCGGCACGACCCCGCGGCGGCGTGCTCAACGCGCCCACCGCGGCGCCGCCGAGGCCACCGACGATGGCGCCGGTCAGCGGATCGGCCCCCAGCGCCGGCGCCACGACGGCACCGCCGACCGCCCCCAGCGCGCCGCCCGAGAGGGTGCGCTAGCCCTGGGTCTGGCCGCACGCCGCCACCAGCAGCATGGCCGGCAGGACGACGATCGCGAGTTTCGACGAGATGGACATGGCACGCTCCGGTGGCGCGCCGCGAGGGTTCCCGGGGGACCGGACCGGCATTGCGCGCTCGACCGGAGTCAGCACCCGGCCGGCGTCGGGATCGCGTCGGAATCGAGGTATTTCGGGGGCGGCCGGTTTGGCGACGGACGCCGGTGCCCGGGGGATCACGCCGCCCGCGCCGGCCTGTAGTGGCGGGGGTCGCGGCCATCGACCTCGATGGGTGATTCCACCGCTGCCGGCACGCACCAGCCCGCCAGTTGCTCGGCGCCGATGTCGTCGCCGGCCTTCAAGCGCTCGCGCGCGATCATCCGCACGACGAACTCCGCGTTCGGCTCTATCGGCGTCTCGCCGCGCTCCCAGCGGCCGATGGTCTGGTGATCCTTTTTGACCAACGCCGCGAGACCGGCCCGGGTCATCGCCATCTCGGTGCGCAGAAAGCGCAGTTCCTTGGCCGAAATGCCGTGCGCCCGTTGCACGATCATCGCGGCCAGCAGACGATGCAGCCCGCGCACGTTCGGGATGGTCAGAACCTCGTCGCCATCGGCGTCGGTGCCGGTACGGAGGCCCTCGATCACCACGTTGTCGAGACCGCACTCGATGTAGCGATACTTCTCCATCGCGGTCACCTCTCGCCCCGTCGCCGGCTGGCGATCCAGTCCTTCTACATCAAGGTCACGACCTTGATCCGCGGCGCGTCCGGATCGGGAACCACGATGGCGCCCAGCGCGCGGCCGGCGGTATTCGGGGTGGTGCCCTCGATCTCCTAGGGCCTGTCCCTAATTATTCGATTCCCAAACGGCGTGCCAGGTGATTCATAGCGGGTTGGCCGAACGGGAGGGCTGACCAATGCGCCGACATGGCTTGAGCGACCACCAGTGGAAACGGATCGAAAACCTGCTGCCGGGGCGAAA
>CAMDVZ010000320.1 GCA_945878895.1 Caenispirillum bisanense
CCGCCAAGGCGGCGGCCGGTGCCGAGGCCGCGGCGTCCTGAGCCGGTAGCGCCGGGCGATGGCCGACGAGGCGCGCGTGCTGGTCGGGGTCGTCGTGGCGGCGCACGGGATCCGCGGCGAGCTGCGGATCCAGAGCTACTGCGAGGAGCCCGCCGACATCGCCGCCTACGGGCCCGTGTCGGACCAGACGGGCAAACGCAGCTGGACGGTCAAGGTCTCGGGTCTGGTGCGCGGCAATCTCGTCGCGCGGCTCGACGGCGTGGCCGACCGGAACGCCGCCGACGCGCTGCGCGGGGTCAGGCTCTACGTGCCGAAGTCGGCGTTGCCGGCGACGGCGGACGGGGAGTGGTACCACGCCGATCTGGTGGGTCTCGTGGCCCGCGGGGTCGACGGTACCGACTACGGCACGGTACTGGCGGTCGAGGATTTCGGCGGCGGCACCTTGCTGGAGCTGAGCCGGGGTCCCGACGGCAAGCCGTTCCTGGTGCCGTTCACCCTGGCCGCCGTCCCGGTGGTCGACGTGGGCGGCGGCACGGTGACGGTGGACCCGCCCGAGGGTCTGCTGGCGGCGGCGACGCCTCCGGCAGACGCGGACGGCAAGAACGACACGGTGCGGACGACCCGCGAGGGTAGCCTGCGCCGGGGACGCAAGGAGAGGTAACCGGCTCGTGTGGCAGGCGGTGGCGCTGACGATCTTTCCGGAGATGTTTCCGGGTCCGCTGGGGTTCAGCCTCGCGGGCCGGGCATTGCGGGAAGGCAAATGGGCGCTGACCGCGGTCGACATCCGGGACTTCGCCCGCGACCGCCACGCCAGCGTCGACGACACGCCGTTCGGCGGTGGCGCGGGGATGGTGATGCGGCCGGACGTGCTGTCGGACGCGATTGCCGCCCACAAGGCGGCCGATCGGCCGACCCTCTACCCCAGTCCGCGCGGGCGTCCGCTGACGCAGGCGCGGGTGCGGGAGCTGGCGGCGGGACCGGGGGTGACCCTGGTGTGCGGCCGGTTCGAGGGGCTGGACGAGCGCGCCATCGAGGCGCACGGGCTGGAGGAGACGAGCGTCGGCGATTTCGTGCTTTCGGGCGGGGAATTGCCGGCGATGACGATACTGGACGCCTGCGTGCGGTTGCTGCCCGGCGTGTTGGGTGCCGCGGCCTCGCTGGCGGAGGAGAGTTTCGAGGACGGGCTTCTGGAGTATCCGCTCTACACGCGGCCGGCGATCTGGATTGGTCCCGACGGCATCGAGCGGACGGTTCCGGAAGTGCTGCAGTCCGGCCATCACGCCCGCATCGCGGCGTGGCGACGGGCGGCGGCGGAAGAGATCACGCTGACGCGGCGCCCCGATCTGTGGGCGAAGCGGACGGCGGAAGGCAAAACCGAGGCATTGGACAGGAAGGGACGAGACCGATGAACGCCATCGCCATGATCGAGGCGGCCCAGATCGCGAAGATCGAAGCCGAGCGCAAGATTCCGGAATTCGACGCGGGCGACACGGTGCGCGTGCATCTGAAGGTCCAGGAAGGCACCCGCGAGCGCATCCAGGCGTTCGAGGGCGTCTGTATCGCGCGGCGCAACGCCGGCGTGAACTCCTCCTTCACGATCCGCAAGATTTCCTACGGCGAGGGCGTCGAGCGCGTGTTCCCCGTGCACAGCCCGGCGATCTGGGAAGTCGAAGTGGTGCGCAAGGGCATCGTGCGGCGCGCCAAGCTCTATTACCTGCGCGACCTGCGCGGCAAGGCCGCCCGCATCGTCGAGGACACCGACGCCCAGCGCGCCATGATCGCCGAGCAGCAGGCCGGCGGCGGCGTGCAGCGCCGCGAGAAGCTCAAGAAGGAAAAGCCGCGCGACGAGAAGAACGTGCGCAACGCCAAGGGCGGCGGCCGCAAGTAGGCCGCGACCGGCGCGCCGCCCCGGCGGCGCGCCATCGAGGCCAGTTGCGGCGATTCGCGTCGGCCGCGACGAGGAATAGAGACGGCGGCGGATGCCGCTTGCCCACGCCTCCGGGAGGCTCGCGCCTGCCGCTGGCGCGAGATGATTGTATAGCGCCGTTGCTATAAGACGACGGTCCGAATGCTCCGGGAGGAATCCAGTCCATGGCCAAGAAGCCCACCCCGCCCGCTCCGCCGCCGGCTCGACCGCGCACGCTGTTCGACAAGATCTGGGATGCCCATGTCGTGGAAAACCGCGACGACGGCTCCTCGCTGATCTACATCGACCGCCACCTGGTGCACGAAGTCACCAGCCCGCAGGCGTTCGAGGGCTTGCGCGCCAGCGGCCGCAAGGTGCGGCGCCCCGATCTCACGATCGCGGTGGCCGACCACAACATCCCGACCAGCAACCGGGCGGCCGGCATCGAGGACGAGGAGTCGCGCATCCAGGTCGAGACGCTGGAAGCCAACGTCGCGGAATTCGGCGTCCCCTATTTCCCGATCATGGATCCCCGCCAGGGCATCGTGCACATCATCGGGCCCGAGCAGGGCATGACCCTGCCCGGCATGACGATCGTGTGCGGCGACAGCCACACCTCGACCCATGGCGCGTTCGGCGCGCTGGCGTTCGGCATCGGCACCTCGGAAGTCGAGCACGTGCTGGCAACGCAAACGCTGGTCCAGCAGCCCGCGAAGAACATGCGCGTCACCGTCGAGGGCGCGCTGCCGGCCGGCGTCGGGGCCAAGGACCTGATCCTCCACGTCATCGGCATCATCGGCACCGCCGGCGGCACTGGCCACGTCATCGAATACGCGGGACGCGCCATCCGCGACCTCTCGATGGAAGGCCGCATGACGGTCTGCAACATGTCGATCGAGGCCGGCGCGCGGGCCGGCATGATCGCGCCCGACGAGACGACCTTCCGCTATCTCCAGGGCCGGCCCTACGCGCCCAAGGCGGCGTCGTGGGAACTGGCGCTGTCGAACTGGCGCCGCCTGCCCTCCGACAAGGGTGCCTACTACGACAAGGAAATCGTGGTGCCGGTCGGCGATATCCCGCCGCAGCTGACCTGGGGCACCAGCCCGCAGGACGTGGCGCCGATCACCGGCACGATCCCCGACCCGGCCAACGCGCCCGACGACGATCGCCGCCAGGCCTGGCAGCGGTCGCTCGATTACATGGGCCTGGTGCCGGGCACCCGGATCATGGACATCCGCATCGACAAGGCCTTCATCGGTTCCTGCACCAACGGCCGCATCGAGGATCTGCGCGAGGTCGCCGCCATTGCCCGCCACGCCATCGACCATGGCATGAAGGTCGCCGACCACGTCCACGCCATGATCGTGCCGGGCTCGGGGCTGGTGAAGGACCAAGCCGAGCGCGAAGGCCTCGACCGCATCTTCCGGGAGGCTGGCTTCGACTGGCGCGAACCGGGCTGTTCGATGTGCCTGGCGATGAACGCCGACAAGCTGAAGGACGGCGAGCGCTGCGCCTCCACCAGCAACCGCAACTTCGAGGGCCGCCAAGGCCGCGGCGGGCGCACCCACCTCGTCAGCCCAGGCATGGCCGCGGCGGCGGCGATCCGCGGCAGCTTTGCCGACGTGCGCGACTTCCGCTGAGACCGACCACCCGCCGCGAGGCGGCTCCGGACGACCATCGACAGCCCCGCCTCCCGGCGGGGCTGTTTCGTTTCCGCATGCCCGTCCGCAGCCAGCCATCGGACAGGACCGTGATCGCGCGCGAGGCAAAGGGTCCTGTCGGCGAGCGCCCAAGTACAAATATGCATTCTTGTGCGAAGGCCGTGAATTTTCGACTTGACTAACAAACCTTATAACGAATATACAAACTCTTTCGACGAGTACTGGACCATCCCGGCCCCGCGCAAGCGGCCTCGCCGACATCGCCGCGTAGAGCTCCCTCCAACCATTTCCCCGGTCGCGCGACGACGCCGTCGCACGCCCGGAAACCCTTTGTTTGACAGGTACGGAACACAACGATGCTCCCCGGCCGGCCCGTGTCCCCGCGACGCGGACGGGCGGCCGGGGGTCGCCCGATCGGCGGGGTCGAGCAGGATCGGGAACCCGCGCCGGCATGCGTCCGACGCTCATTCCCGTCGTGCCGTACCGCAAGAGCGACAACGCGGCGACAAGGAGGAGCGGCGGGGTGCCGGCCGGCGAGATATCCGCCGACCAGCCGGCCCGGGCGGGCCGCCGGCGATGGCGACAACCCGCCCGACCGGTCGTCTCAGAACAGGATGTCGGCCATCGTGATCGACGCGCCGACGCCGGTCACCACCAGGGCGAGATCGTTGCCCGCGAGGCCATCGACGTTGGCGTAGACCGCCGAGACGAAGCCGCCGGCGGCCAGGATCGTGACCTCGGCTGCCGTGATCGCGAAGGCGGTGAAGTCGAGCTTCTCGCTGCCGGCGGCGAAATCCGCGATCGAGTCATAGCCCGTGGTCAGATTGCTGTCGGTGGCGGCTTGGTAGACGAACCGGTCGGTGCCGCCGCCGCCATAGAGCAGATCGGCGCCGATGCCGCCGGTCAGGGTGTTGGCGTTGCCGTCGCCGACCAGCGAGTCGTTGCCGCCACCGCCGATCAGGTTCTCGATCGAATTGTAGACGTCGTTGAGCACGAGGTTGCCGATGCCGTCGTCGATCCAGCCGGCGAACACGTTGAGGTCGGCATAGACCCGGTTGCCGGTGAAGGCGTAGGACGCGGTATCGGAACCCGTGTCGCCCCACAGCTGATTGTAGGCGCCGGTGCCGCCGGCGTCGCCGCTCAGCATGTCGTCGCCGCCGAAGCCGAACAGCAGGTCGTAGCCGCCGCCCCACAGCGTGTTGATGTCGGCGTCGGTGCCCACGAGAATGTCGTTGCCGGAGCCCCCAGCGGCGTGCTCGACCGAGTTCATCAGGTCGTTCAGGACGTAGCCGGAGCCGTTGTCGATATGACCCGCAGGCGCGCGCAGGTCGACGAACACGTTGCCGGCCTCGACGGAATAATCGGCCGTGTCGCCGCCGCCGCCCCCCCACAGCTGGTTGAAGCTGGCGCTTGCGTGGCCGCCGCCGACCAGCACGTCGTCGCCCAGGCCGCCGAACAGCAGGTCGTCGGCGCCGCCGCTATAGCCATCGAGCCGGTTGGCATTGCCGTCGCCGACCAGCACGTCGGCACCGCCGCCACCGATCAGGTTCTCGATTGAGTCCATCAGGTCGACCAGCACGCCCCCGACATGGCCGCCGCCGGAGTTGAGGTCGGCGTAGACCACGCTCGATGTCCAGATGTAGATCGAGGTGTCCTGCCCGGCGCCGCCATACACCAGGTTGTAGGTGCCCACGCCGGCCTCGCAGCCGGCCAGCGTGTCGTCGTTGTCGCCGCCGTAGAGTGCGTCCACGCCGGCGTCGCCGATCACCGTGTCCTCGCCCTGGTCGCCCCACAAACTGTCGGCGCCGAGATCGCCGAACAGGGCGTCCGCCGCGGCGCCACCCTCCAGACGGTCGTTGCCGCTGCCGCCTTCGACCGAATCGGAGCCGTCGCCGCCGTAGACGCTGTCGTCGCCGTCGCCGCCGTTCAGCGTATCAGCTTCGCCTTCGCCGTAGAGCGTGTCCGCCTCGGTGCCACCATCCAGCGTGTCGCTGCCGCCCGCGCCGAACAGCGTGTCGGCGTCGCCGATTCCCTCGGAGGCCGTTACTTTTTGAGGTTTTCGCCCGGTCTGACCCGGTGGCTTCCGCCGCCGACGGCTCCGACGCCCGTCGGGCCACCGATCGGGTCGCCCCGATGCCTCTCCGGCGGGTCCGCGCGGGGGCGCCACGCGGGTCTGCCG
>CAMDVZ010000321.1 GCA_945878895.1 Caenispirillum bisanense
TGCGCGGCCTCGACAACGCCCGGGGCGAGTGGACCCTCGTGACCATGGCGTGGAATCTCAAGCGGATGTTCGCCCTGAGCCACGCCTGAGAGACCTGACGGCGCCTCCGCTCGCCACGACCGGCCACCGACGACGCCCGGGAGCCGCCCAAACGCTGTCCCGAGACATCGCCGGGACGCCCCCGACACGACCGCGCGGTCCGCCGAGGCCCGCCCGGGGCGAACTTTCTCGCCCGTTCACCTCAGTCCGACAGGCTGCTAGGTTGACGCTTCTCCTCCGGAGCCCCGCCATGCGCCGATCCATCGCTGTCGCGCTCGTTCTCGCCATCCCGTCGCTCGCGACGCCGGCCGCTTCCGGCGATTGCCCCGGCGCGGCCACGTCGGAGGAGTTTGCCTGTTTCACCAATTCGGGTGTCGCCGATCTCGTCGTTCGCCTCGAATGGCCCGACGGACGCTGGGCCGTGCACGCCCATCCCGCCGCCCGCAAGCTGCGCCTGCACATCGGCCCCGACGACGCGACGGCGTGCTGGAGCGCGAACGGCGAGGCGGCGCGCGCCGTGACCGAACGGTGCGGCACGCGGGGGCGGGCCGTGATGAAAGGCTGCGACGGCTCCTCATGACGCGTTGGAACCACCTCGCGTGCGCTGGTCTCGTGGTCATGCTTGGCTTGGGAGTGCGCTTCGTCGACATCGGCCTGCCGGCGCCGGTGGTGAAATACGCCGGCTCGATCCTGTGGGGCGCGATGGTCTGGTTGCTGGTGAGCGCCGTGGCGCCGACCGCGGCGCCGGGCATGCGCTTGCTCGTGGCGTTGGCCATCGCCGTCGCCGTCGAATGCTTCCGCCTCTACCAGACGCCCGAAGTAGACGCGTTCCGTCGGACGCTGGCGGGGCAGCTGCTGCTGGGCCGCGTGTTCGCCCTGCCCAACATCGCCGCCTATGCGGCCGGAATCATCGTCGCCTGGCTGTTGATGCGCCGCCGTTGAGCGGTATCGACGGGACGGACGCGGCCAGTGGCACCGCGTCCGTCCCGACCGGTCTCAGACCTGCAGCAGGCCACGCATCGAGACGCGGCGCCCGATCTCCAGACCCAGCGGCACGCCGCCGACGTCGGCTGTGCCGGTCGGCGCGAACCCGTCGAAGTCCCAATGGACGCCCAGCCGAACCCGGCTCAAGGAATTCTCCCGGATCGCCCACTCGATATTATCGAAGCGTCGGCGGTGCCTCGGACGGACGACGCCTGCGGAATCGGTGGTCGCGCCGTTCAGTTCGTCGGAAACAAACTCGAATCCCGTGCCGACATCGTCGCGCTTTGCGTAGACGATGTTCGCCAAGGTGAGCGCCGGCGCCGCACCCTTGAACATCCGCACCACCTGGAACATGGCGGCGCCGAACGTGGCGTGCCCGGACGGATAGGCCGGGAAATTCGGCGTGAAGTCGGGTGCCGACTTCTGGTTCGACTTCGGCGCGCCCAGCGGGAGCCAACTCGGATCGCCATGCTTCAGCGTCTTGGCCGCCGTTCCCACCGGCCCGAGGCTCGCGTCCGCCTCGCGGATGCCGAGCACGGGGCGCCAGAGGTCGTAGTGATACTTCCAGTGCCACGCGTCGATGCCGGCATCGGCCATCGCCACGTTGGCGAGCGCGAACAACAACGCGTTGTCTTCCGGACCATGGCCGGCGTTCTCCGATATCTCGCACAGTATCTGGTTGTAGAGGCGGGGCGGCGTGCCGATTTCGTTGGCGCCGTCGTAAGCCCAGAATATCGCCGACGTCGTCTCGTCGGGACTCCGGGTCGATCCAGTCTTGCGGCCGCGCGCCAGCACGTCCACGTAGGACTGGGCGTAGGCGTCATCCGCGAACATGTCGGGGAGGCCGTAGCCCGGCGGCGGCGCGAGATGGATGTGCTTCAGGCCGGGATCGGTATTCACCACGAAGTGCTTCACGCGCCCCCAGGCCGGCCCGAGATAGCCCTGCGTCGGGTTAGCCGGATCGACGCGGTGATGGCCCTTGGCATTGCTGGGGACATGCGGAGTCGCAGCCGTTGACCCGTCGTTGTCGCGCAGGCGCAGCATCTCGGTCGCGACTTTCGCGCCGAACGCGAGACCGGCCGCGTTGAGCGGACCGTTCGCCGCCACGGTCGCCTGCGCCGCGTCGACCAGCGCCTTGAGCTTCGGGTAAAGCGCGACCAGCGTATCGTGCGCCGCCGCTGAAACCGACGCGTTGCGTGCGTCCGGTAACGCGGCGGCGGTGACTTTGAGCGCCTCCCGCGTGTAGGTGCCCGGTACGTCCGCAGCCGAGTGCAAGCCGAACCACGCGTCGTGCATGGCGAGGTGGACGATGGCGAACGCACGCGACGTCGCGGTCGGACCGCGCTGGTCGCCGGACGAAAACGCGTCGGAATGGTCGCGCCGGTTTGCTTCGAGCAGTACGTCGTTCCAGAACAGGATGGGATCCCACATGGTCGAGTCCTCGCGATTGCGGACGCCATTCCATCGTCGTCGGAAATCGGGACGCGTGACGGCCGCGGACCCGCGCCGCGCGCGGGTGCCGACCAGCTACGTATCTCCTCGTTGTCGGCAGCGCTGTGGGATTAACCACATGTCTGTCGAATGACGGCGGAAGCCGCTATCCCGCGTCGCTCTCCCAGCGCGCCAGATCGGCCATCACCTCCTGCGTGTGTTGCCCCACCTTCGGCGCCGGCCGCCTGAACGTGCCGGGCGTCGCCGACAGACGCGGCACGATGTTGTGCATGGGCAAGCTGCCGAGATCGGGATCGTCGAGTTCGACGATGGCCTCGCGGCCCGCCACGAAGGGATGCGTCAACAGATCCTCGACCGCGCAGACCGGCCCCACCGTGACTTCGGCGGCTTCGAACAGCGCGAGGTTTTCGGCCTGTGTCCGCGCGGCGATGAAATCGCCGATGATCGCATCGAGCGCGTCGCGGTTGATCACGCGGGCGTCGTTGGTGGCGAAACGCGGGTCCACGATCATGTCGGCGCGGCCAATGGCGCGAAACAGGCGCTCGGCCATCGACTGCATCGAGCCCGACAGCGCCACGTAACGCTCGTCTGCGCAGCGGTAGAGATTGCGCGGCGCGGTGTGGGCGGACTGGTTGCCCGCCCGCATCGAGCCCTTGCCGGCGACCCGCGCGGTGCCGGCCTCCGAGGCGACCGCAAAGAACATCGGTTCGAACAGCGACAGGTCGATCGTCTGGCCGGCACCGCCCTTGACCTCGATCTCGCGCAACGCGGTCATCACGGCGAACGCGCCGTACTGCCCCGCCAGCATGTCGCCCAGCGCCAGCGGTGGCACCGCCGGCGGCTTGTCGGGATAGCCGTTGAGATGGGCGAAGCCCGACATCGCCTCAACGAGCGTGCCGAAGCCGGGCCGCTCGCGCCATGGCCCGGTCTGCCCCCAACCCGACACCCGCACCACGATCAGCTTCGGATTCATGGCGAGCAGCTGGTCGGGACCGAGCCCCATGCGTTCGAGCGTGCCGGGCACGAAATTCTCGACCAGCACCTGGGTCGTGGCGATCAACCGTTCCAGCGTGCGACGCCCCTCGGCATCCTTGATGTCGAGCGCGATGGAGCGCTTGTTGCGTGAATAGGTCTTCCAGAAGATTTCATGACCCTCGACCCGCCAGTTGCGCAGGTCGTCGCCCTTGCCGGGACGCTCGACCTTGACCACGTCGGCACCGAAATCGGCCAGCAGATGGGTGACGATGTTGCCAGCCACCAGCCGCGACAGGTCGAGCACGCGGATGCCGTCGAGCGGGCCGGCGGCGGCGGGATCGCAATGTTTGCGCGCGAGCGCGACGGGCGGGGCCATGGGTGTCTCCGTTGAACGCGTCGGCCGCGCCTACAGGCGACGCCGGCCTCGGGCAAGGGCGGCGTTCGCGAATCGCTCGCCGCGGGTCGTGGCGGCGGCTACACTCGCCGTCTGTTTCGCGGAGGTTCGACGATGAAAGCGGCGTTCCGGTTCACCGCGCTGGCGCTCGCCGCGGCGCTGGCGCTCGCGGCCTGCGAAACCGCGCCGATCACCGGCCGGTCGCGCCTGTCGCCGGTCGACGATTCGCGGCTCGAGGGCCAGGCGGTCGCGCTCTACCGCCAGGAGCTGGCGCAGAACACCCTGTCGCACGATCCGCGGACCGTGGCGCTGGTGCGCCGCGTCGGCGAACGCATCGCGCGCGCCGCGGAGAACCCGCCCAACGGTCTGTGGACGGCGCCGAACTTCCAGTGGGAGTTCAACGTCATCGACAAGCCCGGCACCGTGAACGCCTATTGCCTGCCCGGCGGCAAGATCGCGGTGTTCACCGGCATCCTGCCGATCACCGCCGACGAGGAGGGCCTCGCCATCGTCATGGGCCACGAGGTCGCGCACGCCCTGATGCGCCACCACGGCGAGCGCATGGCCGACCAAGCGGCGGTCGGTGTCGGTGGCGCGGTGCTGGGCGCGGTCGTCGGTGCCATCGTCGGGCGCGCGGCCGGAAGCACGCTGGCCGGTGCCGCCGTCGGCGCCGGCGTTTCGGGCGCCGGCAGCCTGCTGCTGCTGTCGTTTGGCCGCAACCAGGAATCCGAAGCCGACCGGGTCGGCATGATCCTCGCGGCACACGCCGGCTACGATCCGCGCGCCGCCGTCGGCCTGTGGGAACGCATGCGGGCCCAGTCGGGTGGTCGCGGCGGACCCGAGTTCCTGCGCACCCACCCGACCGAGTCCAGCCGCATCGCCGAGATCCGGACACACATGCCCGAGGCACTGCAATATTATCGCGGCGGCAAATGAGCGCCGCCGCCATCGTTCCCGACCGCGTCTACGACGCGTCCGGCCTGCTCTGCCCGATGCCGGTGCTGCGCGCCAACCGGGCGCTGCGCGAGCTGGCATCCGGACAGGTCCTGAAGGTGATCGCCACCGATCCGGCCGCGTCGCAGGATTTCCCGTCTTTCTGCCGCCAGACCGGGCACGCGCTGGTGGCGACCGACACCGACGGCGCGGCGCTGGTGTTTCTCATCCGCAAGGCGTGATCCGCGACGCGACGCCTCCCCGGACGCGTCACTTGCGCCATCCCCCACGCGTCGCTAGCCATGGGTCGACCCGACGATCACAGCGACGAAAGAAACGTGACATGCCGACTTCCTTCCGCACCCTCGATGGCGCCGACGTCGAGGGCAAGCGCGTCCTGATCCGCGTCGACCTCAACGTGCCGATGGAGAATGGCCGCGTCACCGACACGACCCGCATCGACCGCGTGGCGCCGACCATCGCGGAGCTGGCCGCCAAAGGCGCGCGCGTGGTGGTTCTCAGTCACTTTGGCCGGCCCGCCGGCAAGGTCGTCCCCGACATGTCGCTGAAGGCACTGGTCGAGCCGCTGGCCGCGAGCCTGAAGCGCCCGGTCGCCTTCGCGGCCGATTGCATCGGCGACATGGCGGCGGCGGCCGTCGCCGCGCTGAAGGACGGCGACGTGCTGCTGCTGGAGAACCTGCGTTTTCACGCCGCCGAGGAAAAGAACGAGGCGGCGTTCGTCGATGCCCTCTCGGTGCTGGGCGACAGGTACGTCAACGACGCTTTCTCCTGCGCCCACCGCGCCCACGCCTCCACCGAAGGCCTCGCCAACCGGTTGCCGGCGATGGCCGGCCGTCTGATGCAGACCGAGCTGGAGGCCCTCGACAAGGCGCTGGGCAAGCCGACGCGGCCGG
>CAMDVZ010000322.1 GCA_945878895.1 Caenispirillum bisanense
CTGACGGCGCCTCCGCTCGCCACGACCGGCCACCGACGACGCCCGGGAGCCGCCAAAACGCTGTCCCGAGACATCGCCGGGACGCCCCCGACACGACCGCGCGGTCCGCCGAGGCCCGCCCGGGGCGACCTTTCTCGCCCGTTCACCTCAGTCCGACAGGCTGCTAGGCCCGACTACTGCTCCCGCGGCGCGTGCTTGCCGAGGATGCGTTGCAGCGTCCGGCGGTGCATGTTGAGACGCCGGGCGGTTTCCGACACGTTGCGATCGCACTGCTCGAAAATGCGCTGGATATGCTCCCAGCGGACACGGTCGGCCGACATGGGGTTGCTGGGGGGCGGCGGCAGCTTCTTGCCGCTGGACAGCAGGGCCTGCACGACGGCGTCCGCGTCGGCCGGCTTCGACAGGTAGTCGACCGCACCTTCCTTCACGGCGGAAACGGCGGTGGCGATGTTGCCGTAACCGGTCAGGATGACGATCCGGATGTCGGGTCGGGCCTTGCGCAATGGCCCCACCACGTCGAGGCCGCTGCCATCGCCCATGCGCAGATCGAGCACGGCATAGGCGGGCGGGCGGCTGGCGACGGTCAACGCCTCGGCGACCGAGCCGACCGAGATCACGGTGAACCCGCGTTGTTCGATTGCCCGGGCGAGCCGGGTCCGAAACGCGACGTCGTCGTCGGCGAGCAGCACGGTGCGCTCGCCGTCGGTGTCCGCCGGCTTGTCGGGGATGGAATCCTGGCTCACGATGTCCCTCCGTTCGAACGCAGCACCGACCTCGGCGCGCCGCCGTCGCTGGCCTAGTATCGCACCTTCGTCATGGCGACCGGAACACCGGATTTCGCCAACGTGCCGTAACCCGCGCGCCGCCGCCCTCCGACGCCGGCCGGTTGGCGAACCGCACCACCGCGCCGGTGCGCTCCAGAAGCGTCTTGGCGATGAACGCGCCGAGGCCCATGTGGCCGTCGCGGCCTGCCCGGCTGGAGAGGAACGGAGCACCGATCTCCCCGAGGATGGGCTCGGGAAAGCCGGGCCCGTCGTCGGACACGCTGATCTGGATCCAATCGGTCGCCCAGGTGGTGGCGACGTCGACGCGCGCGCGCGCGAAGCTAACCGCGTTGTGAACCACGTTGCCGAGTCCCTGCAGGAATTCCGGGCCGCGCACCATGACGGGTGCGAGCGGCGGTCCGTCCGGGCGTGCCGGCCCGGCCGAAAACGTCAGTTCGACCGACTCGATCGCCCATGGCGTCGCGGCTGCCTCGACCAGGGCCGGAACCGGCACCACCGTGTAGGCCTCCGACATGTCGCCGACCGGGTCGACGCTCAGGCGGGCGAGGATCGCGCGGCAGCGTTCGGCCTGCTCGGCCAGCAGCTCGATATCCTCGCGCAACGGATCGTCGGGCTCGACCTCGCGGCGCATCTCGTGCGCCACGACGGAAATGGTCGACAGCGGACTGCCGAGTTCGTGCGCGGCGGATGCCGCCAGCGCCCCCAGCGCGGCCAGGCGCTGCTCGTGCGCCAGCGCCGCCGACGTCGCGGACAACGCGTCGCCCATGCGGCGGGCTTCCTCGGCGGTCTTCCAGGTGTAGAAGGTGGTGAGCACGACCGCGAGCGTCAGACTGCCCCATACCGCCGCGCGATAGATGTCGGGCAGTTGGGGCGGCTCGCCGCTCCACGGCAGCGGTTCGTGCCAGATGGCGATCAACGTGGCGCAGGCGAGCGTCGTGGCGCAGAGCAGCACGACGCTGCGACGAGTCAGGCCGCTGGCGGCGATCGCGACGGGCGCCAGCAGGAGAATCGAGAACGGGTTCGTGATGCCGCCGGTCAGGAACAGCAGGACGGTCAGTTGCAGGATGTCGAAGCCGAGAAAAGTCGCGGCTTCGGGGTCGCTCAGCCGGGCGGTTCGCGGGCGGCCCAAGCCGATCGCCAGATTGAGGAGCGCGGAGAAGCCAATCAGTCCGGCGACGGGCAGGACCGGGAACTGGAATTTCAGGCCCCACAGCACGATCGCCGCGGTCGCGGCCTGGCCGGCGACCGCGATCCAGCGCACCATCAGCAACGAACGCAGCCGGATTCCGACCCGCTGGTTGGCGCGCCGGAGGATCTCGTCGGTCGGCAGCGGACTGCGAATCAACCGGCCAGACCGGCCATTGCCATCGACGCGCCGTCCGACGTCCGCGGGCAGCTTGTCCGGGGACGCGGGGGCAGCCGAATTCATGTCGTGGCGAGGGACGGCCGGACGCGCGATCGGGGCGCCATGCTAGTCGGTCGTGCCATTGCCCGGCGGTGGCGCCATTCCCATGACGTGGTAGCCGGCATCGACGTGGTGGACCTCGCCGGTGACGCCGGCCGACAGATCCGACAGCAGATAGAGCGCGGCGCCACCGACATCGGCCTGCTCGATGTTGCGTCGCAGCGGCGCCACCTCGCCGCTGACCCGGTAGACGTACCGGCCATCGCCGATCACCGCCGCGGCGAGCGTGCGCATCGGGCCGGCGGAGATGGCGTTTACCCGGATGTTCTTCGGACCCAGATCGGACGCGAGGTAGCGGACGCTCGCCTCGAGGGCCGCTTTGGCCACGCCCATCACGTTGTAGCTCGGCATGACGTGCCGGGAGCCGCCATAGGTCAAGGTCAGGAGGCTGCCGCCGTCGGTCATCAGTGGTTCGGCGCGCCGGGCAATGTCGGTGAACGAGTAGCAGGAGATCGTCAGGCTGCGCTGGAAGTTGGCGCGGCTGCTGTCGACATAGCGGCCCTTGAGTTCGTCCTTGTCGGAGAACGCAATCGCATGGACCACGAAATCGAGGCGCCCCCAGAGCTTCGTCAGCTCGGCGAACAGGGCGTCGAGGCTCGCCTCGTCCTCGACGTCGGCCGGCAGGACCAGGGCGTTGCCGAGCTTCTCGACCAGCGGCCGCACGCGCTGGCCGAATGTCTCGCCCTGGTAGGTGAAGGCGAGTTCCGCGCCGGCGGCGTGGCAGGCCTTTGCGATTCCCCAGGCGATCGAGCGGTCGTTCGCGACGCCCATGATCAGGCCCTTGCGGCCGGCCATCAGCCCGGACGCGCGCGCCGCGGCGTCGGCGGCGCGCGACGGACGTTTGGCCTGGAGGGCGCCGACGCCGGTATCGGGCGCCGCGACGGGAGGGCGAGGAGGTATCGGGTTCATGACTCGACCCTCCGGAACACCAGCACGGCATTGGTGCCGCCGAACCCGAAGCTGTTGGACATGACCGTCTCCAGCCCCGCGTTGTCGACCCTGGAGCGGACGATGGGCATGCCCTCGGCGCCGGGATCGAGATTCTCGACGTTGGCGGACGCGGCGACGAAGTCGTCGCGCAGCATCAGCAAGGAGTAGATCGCTTCGTGCGCGCCGGTCGCGCCCTGGCTGTGGCCGCTCAGCGACTTGGTCGAACTGATCTTCGGCACCTGGGTGCCGAACACGGTCCGGATCGCGTCGAGCTCGGTGATATCGCCGACCGGGGTCGAGGTTCCGTGGGTGTTGATGTAGTCGATGCGCTGGTTGCCGCGACCGCCGCCCAGACCGTCCATTGCCAGACGCATGGCGCGAACCGCGCCTTCGCCGGAGGGCGCCACCATGTCGGCACCGTCGCCGGTGGCGCCGTAGCCAACCAGCTCGCCGTAGATTTTGGCGCCGCGTGCCTTGGCCTTTTCGTATTCCTCGAGCACGACGATGCCGCCGCCGCCGGAGATCACGAAGCCGTCGCGGTCGCGGTCGTAGGCGCGCGAGGCGCGCGTGGGCGTGTCGTTGAAACCCGACGACATCGCGGGCATGGCGTCGAACAGCACCGACAGCGTCCAGTCGAGTTCCTCGCCACCGCCCGCGAACATGGTGTCGGCCTTGCCGAGCATGATCTGCTCGGCGGCGTTGCCGATGCAGTGCGCCGAGGTCGAACAGGCCGAGCTGATCGAGTAGCTGGGACCCTTGATCCTGAAGGCGGTGCCGAGGTTGGCGGAAATAGTCGAGGACATCGCCTTGGGCACGACGAAGGGGCCGACGCGCTTGGGCCCCTTCTCTTTTGTGGTGATGGCGGCCTGTACGATGGCGCCGGTCGTCGGCCCGCCGGAACCCGCCACCAGACCCGTCCGCTCCGACGAAACATCGGTAGCTTCGAGGCCGGAGTCGGCGATCGCTTCCTTCATGGCCAGCCAGGCGTAGGCCGAGCCGTCGCCCATGAAACGCCGCAGACGGCGGTCGACCAGCTTGTCGAGGTCGATCTTGAGGGTGCCCGCGACCTGGCTGCGAAAGCCGAGATCGCGGTACGCCGGCATGAATTCGATGCCCGATCGGCCCGCCTTGAGCGCCTCGACGACCTGCGCGGCATCGTTGCCGATGCTCGAAACGATCCCCAGTCCGGTGACGACGACCCGGCGCATGTCAGGACGCCTGTGGCTGGAAAAGACCGACTTTCATGTCGTTCGCCTCGTAAACGGGCTGTCCGTCCGCCTCGAGGACGCCGTCGGCTACTCCGAGTACGAGACGGCGCAGGATCACGCGTTTCATGTTGATCCGGTAGGTGACCTTGCGGATCGCCGGGGTGACCATGCCGGTCAGTTTCACTTCGCCGACCCCCAGCGCCCGCCCGCGGCCGGGTGCCTTGAGCCAGCCCAGGAAGAAGCCGACCATCTGCCACATGGCGTCGAGCCCGAGGCAGCCAGGCATCACGGGATCGCCCTGGAAATGCACGGGGAAGAACCAGAGGTCGGGCCGGACATCGAGTTCGGCCACGATTTCGCCTTTGCCGAACTTGCCGCCCTTGTCGGCGATATGCACGATCCGGTCGAACATCAGCATCGGCGGCAGCGGCAGCTGCGCGTTGCCGGGACCGAACAGCAGGCCTTTGGCGCACTGGATCAGTTCGTCGTAGTTGTACTCGTTCTTGCCCGTCACGCCGGTCTCGCTGCGTTGGGTGCGGCCGATCCGTTCCGGTCGCGTCAATTTCGCTGTCTAACAGATAGGAAGCCGAGCGGAAACCGGCAATTCCCCCCGCGCCTCAAAGGTTTAGCGGCGGGACGCCCGCGGTGATCGGGTGGGCGGCGTTTTCGCGTCGACCGCCCGACGCGAGCGTCGCGGAGCGAGGCGTGGGTTCCACCCGGCCGCGGGGCCGATCCGGCCAGGACGCCGCGCCGCCCTCGCCGGATTGCCCGGTGGCCACCGGGCCTGTCCAGCCAACACCCGCCACCTGGCGGTTTCGGCGGGATTGGGGGTCGCGACGGCTGGACGGACAGCCGAATAGCGTGGACGCTCGGCGCATTTCGGCTTGACGTAGACTGGACGCGACCGTCTGGATACTGGACGATGCCGGAATGGCGACGGGCCCACGCACATCGACGGTCCTGTCTGACTTGTTGAGCATTGTCGCGAGCCTCTGCCCGGCGGGACGTTTTTTTCGGATCAAGGCAATATGTTTTCATTGTTTTCAGTAATATTTCATGTCGGGCCAATCCAGCGAACGGCGTCGTCGCTCCCGATGCGTCGCGGGAGCGTTTCCGACCAACGCTCCGGTGCTCGCCGGCCGGGCCGCCGATCCGGTTTTTGCCCCGGCCCGTCCTCGATCATTTGCATCGACGGCCGAACGCGCTAGGGCCTGTCCTCAATTGAGGCAAATGAGTGCGGCGACGAGGTGGACGGCGGCGAGATAGTTGCGCGCGGTCTTGTCGTAGCG
>CAMDVZ010000323.1 GCA_945878895.1 Caenispirillum bisanense
ACCGGCCACCGACGACGCCCGGGAGCCGCCAAAACGCTGTCCCGAGACATCGCCGGGACGCCCCCGACACGACCGCGCGGTCCGCCGAGGCCCGCCCGGGGCGAACTTTCTCGCCCGTTCACCTCAGTCCGACAGGCTGCTAGGCCGGCCGGTCGCCGGCCAGCGTGATGCGGTGCAGCAGGCGCTTGTAGCCGTGATAGTCGTTGATCGGGTTGTGCATGGCGCAGCGGTTGTCCCACAGCGCCAGCGACCCGGTTCGCCAGCGGAAGCGGCAGGTGAACTCCGGTCGCACCTGGTGCTGGAACAGGAACGCCAGCAACGACGCGCTCTCGGCTTCCGTCCAGTCCTTGAAGCGCGTCGTGTGACCGACGTTCAGATAGAGCGCCTTGCGACCGGTCTCGGGATGCGTGCGCACGATCGGGTGTTCAGCGATCAATGTTTTTGGCGCTTCGCCGCTCGCTTTCAGGCGATCCTCGCGGGTCTTCGAGGCATCTGCTTTCAACGACGAGCTGATGCCGGTCAGCCCGTCCAGCATGCCCTTCATGCCCGCCGACAGCGACTCGTAGGCGAGATACTGGTTGGCGAATTCGGTGTCGCCACCGAACGGCGGCAGCTCCTTCGCATGCAGCATGCTCGCCATCGGCGGCCGCTCCAGATAGGTCGTGTCGGAGTGCCAGATGCCGCCGAAATTGTTGCGCTCGTGCTCCAGCTTCACCACCGGCGTGATGACGGGATAGTCCGGCAAGCCCTTGAGCTGGGGATACTCGACCGGCTCGCCCAGCCGTTTGGCGAAGGCGAGTTGCCGGGCAGGCGTCAACGCCTGGTCGCGGAAAAAGACGACCAGATGGTCGAGCCAGGCCTGCCGGATTTCCGCGACCACCTCGTCGGCGAGGTCGGCGCAGAGGTCGACGCCATGCAGTTCGGCGCCGAGCGCGCCGGCGATCGGGCAAACCTCGATGTGTCGGTAGTTGCGTCCGCGGGACGGGTTCATCGTCGGTCTCCTACTCCGCAACCGGCGCCTTGCGCGCCAGCGGCGACCAGGGTGGTGGCGTCTTGGTCAGGAATGCCGTCATGCCAGCGGCGCCCGACGGGCTGCGCAACAGGCGGATCAGGTCGCCCGCCGCCCGGTCCAGCACCGCCTTGTCGGATTCGACGGCGCAAGCGAGCACGAGTTTCTTCACGGTCCGCACCGCGTCGGGCTCGCCACGCCGGATGTCGTCGAGCACGCGGGCGAGCGTGGCGTCGATGGCGGCCTGGTCGGCGCACAGGTGACGCCCGACGCCGAGCGCCAGAGCTTCGCCGGCATCGATCATCCGGCCGGTCACGACCAGTTCGCGCGCGGCCCCTTCCCCGATCCGTCGTACGATTGGCGGCAAAACCTGGGACGGAATGAAGCCGGCGCGCGGCTCGGGAATACCGAAACGGGCGCTGGAATGGATAATCACGATGTCGGACGCGCAGGCCATGCCGAAGCCGCCGCCCGCCGCCGGGCCCTCGACGATGGCGATGACCGGCAACGGCAGGCTGTTGAGCAGCAGCAACGTGTCGCCGAAGGCACGATAGGGCGCGACCAACGGGTCTGGCTGTCCCTCGGGCGGCGGCGGCGGCAGATCGACCATCGCGCCGATGTCGCCACCGGCACAAAAGAAACCGCCGGCGCCGCGCAACACCAGCGCCCGGACGCCCTCGATGGCGACGACCCGGCGCAGCACGTCGGCAATCTCGCCCATCATCTCGTGGGTGAGCGCGTTGCGCCGTTCGGGTCGCGCGAACGTCAGATGGACGACGTCGTCCTCCCGCGCGACCGCGATGGTTCGATAGACGGGCCAATCGGTCATGGGCGGAGTCTAGTCGACCGGCTATCGTGCCGGAAGGCCGGGGCTCGCAAGGCGCCCCGCGTGGCGGACATGGAGTGCGAAGACGATGCGTGGATCATGGGTGATCGGGTTGCTCGTCCTGTCGATCGGATGGTCGATCCCGTGTGCCGCCCAGCAAGCAGCCCCGACGCCCGCTCCGGGGCCACAGCGCATCCACGGCATCTACATGAATGGCTGCATCGCCGGCGCCAACGTCTTGCCGACCGAGGGCACCGGCTACGAGGCGATCCGGGTCAGCCGCAACCGGCATTGGGGCCACGACACACTGATCCGGTTCGTCCAGTCGTTCGGGCAGCGCGTCCATGCCCAGGGACTGCCGCATGTCTATATCGGCGACCTGTCGCAGCCGCGCGGAGGTCGGATGAGCTACGGCCACGCCAGCCACCAGGTCGGCCTCGATGCCGATATCTGGTTCGTCCAGACGAAACGCCCCCGGCTGGCCCCCGCGCAACGGGAGAACCCGGAATTGCGGTCGCTGGTGCTGCCCGGCGAAGTCGGGATCGACGAGTCGGTCTGGTTGCCCAACCACGCCACCTTGCTGCGTACCGCCGCATCGTTTCCGGAAGTCGACCGCATCTTCGTCAACAAGGTCATCAAGCGCCGCCTGTGCGACACCGAAACCGGCGACCGGGCGTGGCTGCGCAAGATCGTGCCGTGGTTCTACCACGACGAACATTTCCACGTTCGCCTGTACTGCCCGCCGGGCGACCGCGGCTGCGTGGCGCAGGCGCCGGTGCCCGCCGGCGACGGCTGCGGCAAGACACTGGATGACTGGTTCGCCTTGCCCGATCCACGCAGCCAGCCCGCCCCGCCGCCGTCCGCGCTGGCGCCGGCGAAACCGCCGGCTGCCTGCGGCGCGGTGTTCGCGGCGCCCTGACCTATTCGCCGGTCTGCAGCAGCGTTCCGTCCCGCCGCGCGCGGGCGAAGAACATCAGGAAAATCCGGAATCCGAGCGCCAGGTATAACGCGCTCAGGCCGAACGCCGCGGCCAGCAAATCCCACCGCACGATTTGGGTCGTCAGGATGCCGCGCATGCCCTCGAATACATAGGCGGTCGGCACGCACCAGGCGACGTACTGGAGCCATTGCGGCAGCGCCGACACCGGATAGTAGACGCCGCTGATCGGCAGCAGGATGAAGATTCCGGCCCAGGCGAAGGTCTCGGCGCTCAGCCCCATGCGCATGATCATGCCCGACATCGACAGGCCAACCGCCCAACCGAACATCTGGAGGATCAGGAAGAAGGCAACCAGCGGCAGACCGAGGTCGTAGATCGAGTAACCGAAGAACGCCCAGGCCAGCAGCGACACCGGGATCATGCCCATGAGGGTGCGGAGCAACGACACCGTCACGATGCCGGCGGCCATCTCGATAGGCCTGAGCGGGCTGACGAAGAGATGGCCGAGATTGCGCGACCACATCTCCTCCAGAAAGGCGATGGAGAGGCTGAGGTTGCCCCGGATCAGCACTTCCCACAACAGCAAGCCCGACAGCAGCACGCCGGCTGCCTGCGCCACGTAGGAGGTCTGTCCGGCGAGGAACTGGGTGAGGAAGCCCCACATCACCATCTGCACGGCCGGCCAGTAGATCGAATCGAGAATACGCAGCCAGGAACTGCGGAACAGGTACACGTGCCGCAACACGACGGCGCCGATGCGCTGGAACGAACCGCCCATCGCCCTAGCCAGCCTTCTTGAGCACGTCGAGCCCCCGTCCACGACCGCGCGCCATGTCGAGGAACACCTCTTCCATGTCGTTGCGGCCGAAGCGGGCGATCAGATCCGGGGGCGCGCCGCGTTCGAAAACCCGACCCTCCTGCATCATGATCACGTCGTCGCACAGTCGCTCGACCTCGGCCATGTTGTGGGAAGCGAGCAGGATCGTGGCACCGGTCTCTGCCTGGTAATCCTTGAGCAGCGTGCGCACCCAGTCGGCGGTGTCGGGATCGAGCGAGGCGGTCGGTTCGTCGAGCAGCAACACGTCGGGCCGGTTGATCAGGGCTTTGGCGAGCGCCACGCGCGTCTTCTGGCCCGCCGACAATTTGCCCGCCGGTCGTTCGAGAAACTCGCCGACCTGCAAGCGGTCCGCGATCTCGCGCAAACGGCCCGCGACGTCGCGAACGCCGTAGAGCCGGGCGTAGAAATCGAGGTTCTGCCGCACCGTGAGGCGATGGGGCAGATCGACATAGGGCGAGGAGAAGTTCATCCGCGGCAAGGCCCGATACCGGTCCCGCAGCATGTCGATCCCCAGGACGCGGATACTGCCTGCCGTGGGAACCAGCAAACCGAGCAGCATGGAAATCGTCGTGGTCTTTCCCGCGCCGTTGCCGCCCAGCAAGCCAAGCACGGCGCCACGCGGCACGACGAACGACAGCTCGTCGACCGCGACGATCTTGCCGTACTCCTTGCGCAGACGGGCGACCTCGATGGCCGGATGGTCCATGCCTAGTTTGCCTTGATGCCGGCTTCGATCCGGTCCATCGCCTTGCTCAGCCGCTCCGCGCCCGACGCGAAGCAGAGCCGGAAATTGCCCTCGCCGCCGGCGCCGAACGCCACGCCGGGCGCGATGCCGACCTTGTAGTCGGTCACCAGCCTGCTCGCGAAAGCCAGGCTGTCCTCGATGCCGTCGACCGAGAAGAACGCGTAGAACGCCGCTTCGGGCCGCGCGACCTTCACCCGGGAAAGCGCCGATAGACGCTGATAGACGAGTTCGCCGCCCGCGCGGCAACGGTCCACCATCTGCCCGACGAAGGCCTCGCCCTTCTCGATGGCCGCCAAGCCGCCGTACTGCACGAACTCGGGCGAACCGCTGAGATTGAACTGCACCAGTTTGGCGATCTCTTCGCCAAAAGCGTGCGGCGTCGTCATCCAGCCCAGCCGCCAGCCCGTCATCGCCCATGGCTTGGAGAAGCTCTGCAACACGATCAGCGGATCGTCGGGGGCGGCGTGTTCCAGGAAGGACGGCGCGTAGGGCTGGTTGTAGACCAGCCGGGCGTAGACCTCGTCCGCCATGATCCAGATGCCGCGGGCGCGCGCGAAATCCAGCAATGCCTTCTGCTGCTCGCCCGTCATCATCCAGCCCGTCGGGTTGCCGGGCGAGTTGACGAAAATAGCGCGCGTGCGGTCGTCGACCGCCGCGTACACTTTTTCGAGGTCCAGCGAGAAGCGGCCGTCCGGCGAACGGTCGAGAGTCACCGGCTTCATCGAGGCGCGAGTCACTTCCACGGCGGCGCCGATGTTGGGCCAAACCGGCGAGATCGCCACGACGTTGTCGCCGGCGTCGCACAGAAGCTGGCACGCCAGCAGGATCGCCTGCATGCCCGAGCCGGTCACCGTCACCCGGTCGGCCGCGCAGGAAATGCCGTAGAGACGACTCTGATAGGCCGCGATGGCCTCGCGCAATTCGGGGATTCCGCGCTGCCAGGTGTAGAAGGTCTTGCCCTCCCGCAATGCCTTCTCGGCAGCCTCCACGACGAACGGCGGGGTCACCAGATCGCCCTCGCCGAACCACAGCGGGATGATGTCGGGATCGCCGCGGCCGAGATTGGCGACCTCGCCGATCTTCGAGGTCGGCATGGAGGCGACGTGGCCACTGACGGAAGCGCGGGTGCCGGGCAGAATGGATCGGACGGGATTCATCGGATTCGAAATTCTCGGAGATCGGAGCGCGTTCGCGCCACAGGGAAGCGCACTATCGCAGGGAAGACCCGCACGCTCAATGGCGCGGCCGGCACGCTTGCTCG
>CAMDVZ010000324.1 GCA_945878895.1 Caenispirillum bisanense
GATAGCTGGTCTCGCGGTCCGTCGGGCGGAAGTTGCTCATCGCGGGGCGCTCCTTCCCAAAGCCGTCCCACGATTCTATACGGACGCGATTCCCGTGGGAATCCCCGACCATCCCCCACGATGCTTTAAGTCCGACAGGCTGCTAGACGGCGTGCTGGCGACCGACCGCGCGCTCGACGCCGACTCGACGGTCGCGCGCGCGACGTTCGAAGCCGATCCGGAGCGGTTTCTGGCCCGGGTCGACTACAAGGGATTCAGGCCCTCGACCGGGCCGGCCGCAGCCAGCCTGGGATGATGGCCAGGCAGTAGCGGATTTCGCTCGCGACCGGTCGCGCGCAACCGGCAACCCGAGGGCAGGCTTCAGGCGCGCGGTCCCTCGCCGTCGCAATCCCGCGGACGACCGCGTTCGAACATCGGCCGGCTCGCCGGTCGGGGAACGTCCTCGCCCGGCGGCCTCGGCTTCGTGTCGGACCGGTACAGGTAGTACGCAAATCCAGCCATGGCGGTCAGCGCGACGAGCGCCAGAATTTCATAGGGAGACATTCGTCGAGGTTAAAGCAGTGCTCCACCGACGCAAAGCGCCGCGTTATTCCCGGGCTTGCTCCAGTCCGGTTCGCCCCGGCCATCGACGGGACCACGGCGGGACCCGATCCGCGTTCCGGGCCGCTACAGCCCGAACCGCGACCATGCCGCCCGCTCCTCGACGCTGGCGAGCGCGCCATCCGCCAGCGTTCCGCCGTCCACCTCCAGCCCGAGCAACCGCCGCAACGCGAAGCCCTGGCGTTCGGCGATCAGAGGCGTTTTCACCTTTTCGCCATAGCGGGCGCGCAGCACGTCGCGCAGATGGCCGATACCGTCGACAAGGCCGAGGTCGAGCGCCCGTTTGCCGGTCCAGAAGGCGCCCTCGAACAGCGTCGCGTCGTCGCCCTTCAGCCGGGTGCCCCGTCGCTCGCGCACCCAGTCCTTGAAGGCATCGTGGACCTCTTCCTGCAAGGCGCGCAGGCGCACGATATCGTCGGGGTTCTCGTCGCGGAACGGATCGAGTTGCGCCTTGCTGTTGCCCGCCGTGTGCACGCGCCGCTCGATGCCCCAGCGCTCCAGCAGCCGGGGAAAACCGAACGAGGCGCTGATCACCCCGATCGAGCCGACGATGGAACTGGTGTCGGCGTGGATGTCGTCGCCCGCGCACGCCAGCCAGTAGCCGCCCGAGGCCGCGACATCCTCGACGAACACGTGCACCGGCAGCTTCTTCTCCTCGGCGAGCGCCCGGATGCGGCGCCCGATCAGCGAGGATTGCGCCGGCGAGCCACCGGGCGAGTTGACGATGATCGCGACCGCGCTGGCGCCACGCATGGCAAAGGCCTTCTCCAGCCGCGCCGCGACGGTGCCCAGCGACAGGCTGCGGCCCATGCCGCGCTCGGCGATCACGCCGCTCAGGCGCACGACAGGCACGACCGGCGGCCCGGCGGGAAAGCCAAGCCGCGCGAGCAAACCGCGAAACCGATTCAGCATCCAGTCATCCTCCAGGCGGGAGCTTCTATGTGGCCCCGATCCGGGCCCGCGCAAGCCCGCGATACCCGACGCGTCGACGCCCGGCGTCGTCTCGATCCATCAATTCCAGTGATGTGCTTCATCACGAATGCTGATTAGTCGCTCCTCCCGCGCGTCGATAGGATTCTCGCCATCGGACACCTCGACCGCGACAGGAGCGACTCCCATGGCCATCCAGTACGGCAGCGACGCCCTCGACGACGTTTTCACGACCGCGAGCGGCGGCAACGACACGTTCTATGGCGGCGACAACGGCGGAACCGGCGGCGGCAACGACACCTTCTCGCTGGGCGGCGTCAACGACATCTTCTACGGCGGCATCGGCAACGACACCGTCAACAGCCTCAACGGCAACGACACCCTGTCCGCCGGCAACGGCAACGACCTGCTTTACGGCGAGGATGGCAACGACTCGCTCAACGGCGGCAACAACGACGACGTGGCCTGGGGCGGCATCGGCAACGACAGCATCGCGGGCGGCAACGAGAACGACACGCTGTTCGGCGGCGAGGGCATCGACGTGCTCAACGCCGGCAACAACAACGATACGTTGTTCGGTGGCGACGGCGTGGACACGCTCTATGGCGGCGGCAGCGACGACACGCTGTTCGGCGGCGCCGCCGCGTCGGGGTTCGCCAACACGATTTTCGGCGGCGCCCTGACCGACACCGTGTCCTACGTCGACGAGACCGTGACGGTGTACGCCGATCTCGGCACCGGCGGCGGCCATGTCGGGGGCGTCCTGCTGGACACGATGTCCTTGATCGAAAACCTCGTCGGCGGTTCGGGCAACGACGTGCTGGTCGGCGACGGCCTCGCCAATTCGCTGGCCGGTGGTGCCAGAACGGACCTTCTGTTCGGCGGCAACGGCGACGACACGCTCGTCGGCGGCACGGCGGCTTCGGGCGAGTACAACCAGCTGTTCGGCGGTGCGGGCAACGACACCGCCGGCTACGCAGCCGAAACCACCGCGGTCACGGCCAGCCTCGCGGGATACTACGCCTATGTCGGCGGCATCGCGCCGGCCGACCTCCGCGACATCTACAATTCCATCGAGAACCTGACCGGCGGCTCGGGCAACGATTCGCTCGAAGGCGACGGCCTCGCCAACACCCTGACCGGCGGCACCGGCAGCGACCTGTTGTTCGGCGGCGACGGCGACGACCTGCTGTTCGGCGGTACCATCTCGACGGGGATCGCCAACCAGCTGTGGGGAGGCAACGGCATCGACACGGCGAACTATCTCGGCGAAACCGCCAGGGTGACGGCCGACCTGGACGGCCTCTACGGCTATGTCGGCGGCATCGCGCCGGCCGATCTGCGCGATCTGTTCAACGCCATCGAGAACCTGACCGGCGGCACCGGCAACGACCTGTTGGCCGGCAACGCCGCCGTCAACGTGATCGATGGCGGTGCCGGGTCGGGCAACGACACGCTGTGGGGCCGCGGCGGCAACGACGCCCTGACCGGCGGCGACGGCAACGACTGGCTGCTCGGCAACGACGGCATCGACACGCTGACCGCCGGCACCGGCGCGGACCGCGTCTACTGGTTCGGCAGCGAGACCGGCGGCGCCGACATCGTGACCGATTTCGCCTCGGCTCAAGGCGACAAATTCTATCTCCTGAGCGGCGGCTTCGGCAGCTACGCCGCGGCCCAGACGATCGATCTGTTTACCGGCACCGGCACCAGCGACGCGATCTTCGCCGCCCACGTCGCCCAGGGCTTCGCCTACGACACCGCGACCGGCGCGCTGTACTTCGACGCCGACGGCTCGGCCGGCGGCTTCGCGGCCACGCAGATCGCGACCCTGTCGAACCTGGCAACGCTGCTGGCGAGCGATTTCGTGGTGATCTGACGGCCCGCTGCCGGTTGCCGCGACCGGGCGGGCGACGCTACAGACGGGCATCGAACACCACACGCCCGGTTCATGCCCACATCCTTCGCCCGCAACCTGAAAGCGCTGCTGGACACGATCGACGCAAGCCGCGCCGACGTGGCCACGGCATTGGGCGTCGATCCGTCCGTGGTACGCCGCTGGGCGCTGGGTTCGACCGCGCCGCGCGGCGCCAACATGGCGCGGCTGACTGCGTTCGCGGCCGGGCGCCTGCCCGGCTTCTCCGCGGCCGACTGGAGCCTCGACGGACCCGCGTTCGACGCCCGCCGCGCCGCCCTGCGGGTCGCGGCCGACGGTCCCATGGCCGACACCCTCCCCGGCCCGGCCTTTCGCGCCTTCGCCGCCGGGCGCCGCAACCTCGCCCGCGAGGCCCCGATCTACGAAGGCTTCTGGATGGCCTACGGCTCGGCCTCGCTCGGCGGTGCCGCGATCGTGGCGCGCGCCACCCGCATCTGGCGCGACGGCCACCGCATGCGGATCCTCCTCGTAGGCGGCGATTTCGACACCGAAGGCGAAGTGATCTTCGCGGGTCCGCGCATCTATTGCCTGACCGACAGCGCCCGTGCGCCGGGCCTCGGCTTCCACGTCCTGAATCCCAGCCCGCGGGCGACGCCCGACATGCTGGTCGGCGTCACTACCTTCGTGGCGCTCGATCCCGAGCAATCCCCGACCGCCGCCCCGCTCGCGATCGTGTTCGAGAGGCGCTTCGCCGGCGACGGCGACATCGACGCCCCGGCGTGGCGCGCACTGGTCGACCGCGCCGCGCGCATCCGCCAACCCGACGGCGCCACGTTGGTGCCGGAGCGCGTCCTGCGCGCCCTCGACTACCGGATCGAGGGCCCGCGTGGCCGCGCCGGCGGCGAACCGGTCCTGCGCGTGCCCGCCAGCCTCGCCGGAGAATGAGCGGCCGTCCATAAACACGCCGAATGCACGCATTTGCACGACGAGCGTGCAAACCGGTGTGCTTCAATGCCCACGGGTCCGGACCGCGAGCACGCAAGCCAAGCTGGCGGACGGGAAAGCGGCCCGGGAGCAACGTCATGGCGATCGTCTACGGCACCGAGAGCAACGATCCGTCGACTGGCGGCACGGCGGGCGACGACACGATCTATGGCGGCCTGTCGCTGGGCGCGGGCGCCGGCAACGACGCTCTGTATGGAGGCTCCGGCAACGACGCGCTGTTCGGTGGCACTGGCAGGGACACGCTGTACGGCGGCGACAACAACGACAGCCTGTCGGGCGGCGCCGCCAACGATACACTGTACGGTGGTGCTGGCTACGACACGCTGTTTAGCGACGGCTCGTTCGGCGGCACCGTCGACCTCGCGGCCGGCACCCGGAACAACTTCTCCGAGGTCGACACGCTGTTCGACATCGAGGCCGTCGTCGGCCACGTAACCGCCAATGACGTGCTGCGCGGCGACGGCCAGGACAACCTGCTGATGGGCGACGGCGGCGACGACACGCTCGCAGGCCGCGGCGGCAACGACACGCTGTTCGGCGGCGCCGGCGCCGACGTCGCCGACTACGGCGCCGTGGCAACCGCGATCGTCGTCGACCTGGCGAGCGGGCTGGTCACCGGCGAGGGCAACGACACGCTGACGGGAATCGAGATCGTTCTCGGCGGCGCCGGCGGCGACACCATGTTCGGCGGCGGCGGCGGCGATACGCTGTATGGCGGCTTCGGCAACGACACGCTCGACGCCGGCGCCGGCAACGACACCCTGACCGGCGGCGCCGGCGACGACAGCCTGTTCGGCGGGTCCGGAAACGACGTGCTCGACTTCGCGGCGGCCACGACCGGCGTTCGCGTCGATCTCGCGGCGGGCACGGCTGCCGGCACCGGAACGGGCTCGGACATCGTGGCCGGATTCGAGACGGTGTGGGGCTCCTCCGGCGACGACACGCTGACGGGGTCGGCCGCGGCCGAAACCTTTTACGGCGGCAACCCGTTCGGCAGCCGCGACACGCTGGCGGGCGGAGGTGGCGACGACGTGCTGTTCGGCGCCAGCGACGCCAACGGCGGCCTCGGCAACGACAGGATCGATGACTCCTACTTCAACGACGTCCTGCGCGGTGGCGACGGCGACGACACGATCTACGGCGTGTCTGGCGACGACACGATCTCCGGCGGCCTCGGCAACGACACGCTGCACAGCGAAAAGGGC
>CAMDVZ010000325.1 GCA_945878895.1 Caenispirillum bisanense
TGCAGTCGGTGGCGAGGCGCGCCATGGTGTCGATCGACATGTCGACCACCGAGCGCGGCGGGATGTTGTAGATCACGATCGGCAGCTCGACGGCGTCGTTGATCGCCTTGAAGTGCTGGTACAGGCCCTCCTGCGTGGGCTTGTTGTAGTAGGGCGTGACGACGAGGCAGGCATCGGCGCCGGCCGCCTTGGCGTGCTTCGTGAAGTCGATCGCCTCGGCGGTCGAGTTCGAGCCGGTGCCGGCGATGACGGGAACGCCCGTGCCCTTGGCCGCCTCGATGCAGAGCTCGACGACGCGCTTGTGTTCCTCGTGGGTCAAGGTCGGCGATTCGCCGGTCGTGCCGCACGGGATCAGCCCGTCGGTGCCCTCGGCGATCTGCCAGCGCACGAAATCCTGGAACGCCTTCTCGTCGACGTGCCCATTCCTGAAAGGCGTGATGAGCGCGACGAGCGATCCGCTGAACATGGTCGATCTCCCTGGCACGGCCCTTGGATGCCGGTTCCGAAACGATCGGCCAATCTAGACCGCCGCGCGCGAGGCAACAAGGTGGCTGGATCGGGGAGCGATTCACCGCTATTTTGGAGCGTGATCCGCGCACCAGTCCCGCCCGCCCCGCCCCGCCGGCTATCGATGGCCGTCGCCGCCCTGCTCGCCACGTCGATCGCCCTGCCCGCCCTTGCCCAGATCCAGCAGGACAACCAGGGCGGCGTCACCATTTTCCGGCCCGGCGCGACGAGCGCGCCGCCGGCCACGTCGCCACCGCCCGGCACCCAACCGCAGCAACCGCCCGCGAGCGTCGGCACGCCGACCCATCCCGGCGCCAGGATCGTGCCGACGACGCCGCAAGTCGATCCGGGCGGCGGCGTGGCACCGGCGCCCGGCACCGGCCTCGCGATCACCCCGCCGGTGCGCGCCGGCCGGCCGTTCGACGGCTTCCGCACCATCGTGCCGGCCGTGCCCCGCGACGGCGGCGAGGAGCTGCTGGCCCAGGTGCCGCCGCTGACGCCAACCGCCGCCACGGCGCTGACGACGGCGCTCAAGGCCATCGACGAGCAGCGCTGGAACGACGCGCGCGCCTCGATCCGCGCCGCCGCCAGTCCGGCGCTTTCGCGTTACGTCGACTGGTCGATCCTGCGTCATCCCAGGGGCGACGGCGTGTTCTTCGCGCTGCAGGCGTTCCTGCGCGAGAATCCGGACTGGCCCGACGATCTCGGCCTGCGCCGCTCCGCCGAGGAAAAGATCGTCGGCGAAACGCCGCCGGCCGAATTGCTGGCCTACTTCCGCGCCTTCCCGCCCTTGACCAGTGCCAGCCACATGCGCCGTCTCGAAGCCACCGCGGCCGGCGCGCCCGGCGAGATCGCCGGCTTCGCGCGCGACACCTGGCGCACCGCGACCTTGCGGGCGACCGACGAGGTGAATTTCCTCGCCCGTTACGCCTCCCAGCTGCGACCGGCCGACCAGCTGGCGCGTTTCGACCGGCTGATGCGCGAGGGCAAGGACAAGATCGCGCGCGATCTGGTGCCGAAGCTGGCGGCCGAGGACCGGCCGGTCGCCGAAGCGCGGCTGGCCTTCGTCGCGCGCGCGCCGGAAGCGACGGCGCTGCTGCGCGCCGTGCCGCCGGCCCGCCAGGCCGACCGGATCCTGCAGCTCGAACGCGTGCGCTGGCTCAGGCGCGGCGGCGACCAGGCCGGCGCGACGCAGGCGCTAATGTCGCTCGATCCCTCGATCGAGCAGGACGACGACTGGTGGACCGAGCGCCAGATCGCCGCCCGCGAAGCAATCGCCGGCAACCGCGCCGACGAGGCCTATCGCCTGGCCGCCGCCCACGGCCTCAAGCGCGGCGTCGCTTTCGCCGAGGCCGAGTTCATGGCCGGCTGGATCGCGCTGCGCTGGCAGAAGAAGGCCGACGTCGCGATCACCCATTTCACCCGGCTCGACGCCGGCGTCGCCACGCCGGTCTCGAAAAGCCGCGCCGCCTTCTGGCTCGGCCGCGCCTACGAGACCGCGCGCCGCGCCGAGGACGCGTCGGCCTGGTACGAACGGGCGGCCCAGCATGGCCACACCTACTACGGCCAGCTCGCCGCCAAACGCCTGCCCGGCCGCGCGCCACGCATGCCGGTCGATCCCGAGGCGACGCCGGCGGACCGCGACACGCTGGAACGGCGCGATATCGTGTCGGTGGCGCGCTGGCTGAAGCAGGTCGGCGACGAGGAGCGGGCGCGACCGTTTCTCGCCCGCATCGGTCGCCTCGGCAAAAGCGCGGGCGAGATCGGGCTGAGCGCCGGTCTGGCGCTGGAACTCGGTCGGCCGGATATCGCGGTGAGCATCGCCCGCGGCGCCGTCGAGCGCGGCGTGCAGCTCTACGCCGCGGCCTTTCCGGTGGTCGATCTCGGCGCCACCGGCTCGATAGAGCGGGCGCTGGTGCTGGCGCTGTCGCGCCAGGAAAGCGGCTTCATGACGTCGGTCAGTTCGCCCGCCGGCGCGCTGGGGCTGATGCAGCTGATGCCGGAAACCGCGCGCGCGATGGCGCGCAAGACCAGCCAGCCGTTCGACGTCGCCCGCCTGACGACGGACCCCGCCTACAACGTGTCGCTCGGCACCCAGTATCTGGCCGACATGCTGGAGAAATTCGGCGGTTCCTACGAGCTGGCGCTGGCCGGCTACAACGCCGGCCCCAACCGCGTCGTGCGCTGGCTCGACACCATCGGCGATCCGCGCGGCGGCGCCATCGACATGGTCGACTGGGTCGAGATGATCCCGTTCCGCGAGACCCGCAACTACGTGCAGCGCGTGATGGAAGGCGTCGTGGTCTACCGCGACCGGCTGGGCGGCACCTTCAAGTCGGTGCCGCCGCCGCGCCGATAAAGCAGCGTCGGCCGATCACGGGAACCAGCGGCCGTGCGTGGTGGCGGCGCCAACGCCGGCACCGATCAGGCTGCCAACCACCGCAGCGCCGATCACCGGACCACCGGCGATGGCGCCGATCACGGCGCCCGTGCCGGCGCCGATGCCGGCCCCGGTGACGGCGCGCTGCCCCCAACTGTCGCCACAGCCCGCGAGCGAAAGGCCAAGCAGGCCGACGGCGAGGATCTTGATCGGGTTCACGAGGGACTCCATCTGGTTGGGCGAGGCGTCGCATCGAGGCGACGTCCGCCGTTCGGGCCACGACACTGGAGGCGAATTGCGGCAAAACCCCGGCGAGCGGCCCGGCACCGGCTGCCGCGACCGGGGAGTCCATCGTGACCAGATCACTTGCAGGCACGAAAATATGCGTGTTCGACGCCTATGGCACGCTGTTCGACTTCAATTCAGCCGTTGCCCGCCACCGCGCCGAGATCGGGCCGCAGGCCGACCGGCTGGCCGAGATGTGGCGCAGCAAACAGATATCCTACACATGGCTGCGTTCCCTGATGGGAGCGTATGTTCCGTTCCGCCAGGTCACCCGCGAAGGCCTCGATCATTGCCTCGCGGCTTGCGGCGTAACGGTGCCGGGCATCGCCGACAGGATGATGGAAGCCTATCTCTCGCTCGATCCGTTTCCGGAAGTGCGCGCCATGCTGGCGACCCTCAAAGCCCGCGGCACGAAGCTGGCGATCCTGTCGAACGGCGACCCCGACATGCTGGACGCCGTGGTCGCCAACACCGGCCTCGCGGGCACCTTCGAGGCGCTACTGAGCGCCGACAGCGTGGGCGTCTTCAAGACCGATTCGCGCGTCTACGATCTGGTCGGCCAGCGCTTCGGCGTCCGGCCCGACAAGGTGTGTTTCCTGTCTTCCAATGGCTGGGACGCCCAGGCCGCCGCCCACTACGGCTTCCGCACGCTGTGGATCAACCGCGCCGGGGCGCCGCGCGAAAACCTGCCCGGTGAACTGGCGGGCGAGTTGCCTTCGCTGGCACCGCTGCCGGGATTGCTGGACGCGTGAGCGCGCGCCCTACATTTTCCGGTTCGCCGCGTTCCAGTGGCGTTCGAGATTGGCGATCAGGGCCGGGCTGAAGTGGCACCAGGCCTGCTCGCGGGCGTAGATCGCGGCGTAGCGACGAAACAGGTCGAGCGGTTCCTCCGAGACGCGGAAGCCCAGCCGGTTGGCGCGCGCGCTGACCATGCCGGCGCTGGTCAGGCCCTCGACGACCTCCCTGACCGCGGCGTCGGTGGCGTCCGGCGCCACGATGCGGTCGATGATCTGGCGGCCGACGTCGCTGTCGCAGTCGATGCGGCGCTCATACATGATGGCCTGGCGGGCCACCCGGTCGCCGACGAAGCGCCACAGACGCAAATTGGCCATGCCGGGGATGATGCCTTCCTTGCGGGCAGGCAAGGTCAGGTAGGCGTCCGACGCCGCCACGTTGTAGTCCATCGCCAGCAACGCCTGGCAGCCGCCGCCGATGGCAAACGTGTCGACCTGGCCGATCCAGAGTTTCTCGTGCGTCTCGCCCATCACCTCGTCGGGCGAGATGTGCTCGAAGGCCTGGCCGCGCATGATCTTGTTGACCCAGCCGAGATCGCGCCGCACGAACCAGAGATAGGGAATCTTGCCGTAGTAGATATGGGTGAGGTTGATGCCGGCCTGGAAGATGCGGCGGCCCTTGTACTTGGGGTTCTCGACCACGCCGCCGCGCATGACGCAGACCTCGGTGGCGGGATCGAGCAGCGCCAGATCGACCGCGATCTCCAGCGGATCGAGCACGTCGTCGTCCTCGGCGTTCAGATAGCGCAAATTCTTCAGCGTCACGTACGACGCCTTGCCGTCGCGATGCACTTCGGTACCACCCAGATCGACGCGGCCCTTCGCGATCAGCTCCGGCAGCAGCGCGCGCGCCTCGTGCCGCGGCAGCAGCATGGCGTGGCAGAGATGGGTTCCGGTGTCGGGCCGCGCCAGCACGGCGTGGCAAAAGATGCCCTGGTCGATCTCCACGCCGTCCTTGTCGGCCTGGCGGTTGGCGGCCTCGGCGGCGACCTCGGCCGGCGTCGGACACAGACCGGGCACCAGAGCCGCGGCCTCGACCACCAGGCGTTCGACCCGCACGAAACGCCGCATGTCGCCGGTCAGGCCGCGATAGACGCGCTCGACGTGGGCGGCCATGAACTGGCGCCGGCTCTCGCGGGCGGCTGCCAGCAGGGCGGCGACGGCGGCCTGCTCGACGGCGGTGCGCACTGGCCTGGTCGGCAATCTGGAACGCAGCTCCTTCTCCAGCCGCCAGAACCGCCCGAAGGCGGCGACGTCGGCTTCGTAGACGCCGGCCGCGACCGGACGGGCGGCGATGCAGGCCTGGACGGACGCCGGATCGAGGCCAGCCGCCAGCAGCACATCCTTGTCGATCGAGCCGCGCGCAAAGCCGGCCGTGATCACGCTCATCGATTCCCTCGCATCCGTTGGCGACGATCTCGCCGACCCGACCCGCGCCGGTCAAGCATCCTCGCATGCCCGCGCAAGGCAATCGGACGAACGTGGTGCCGGGACGTCGGTGCGGCCTCGAACCGGTGGAAGCCTCGCCGGAACGACAAAATCCGGGCGCGCGCCACTCCAGTGGCGCATCTTCGCCGCCGCGCGAGGCATCGTGGACGTTCGTCATGAGCGCCACTGGAGTGGCG
>CAMDVZ010000326.1 GCA_945878895.1 Caenispirillum bisanense
AGCCCGTCATCTGATCGAGAATTTCTTCGCCCGCCTCAAGCAGTACAGGGCCATCGCCACCCGCTACGACAAGACCGCGCGCAACTATCTCGCCGCCGTCCACCTCGTCGCCGCACTCATTTGCCTCAATTGAGGACAGGCCCTAGCGCGATGAGCCGACGTCGAGCGTGTTGACGTGGCCGAAATGGTCGCGCCGATGCGGTGACTCGCAATTTTGATTTTACCCGGATAAAATCGCGGCTGCCTCGCACCGGGTCGCTCGCGATGGCACCGAGGCGGGCGATGCGAATAGAGTGGCGGCGTCGGCGACAGCCGGCGGTTGCCTTTCGGAGCGACGTTCATGCCAACCCTGCTGATCACCGGTGCCGGCCGCGGCCTCGGGCTGGAATTCGTTCGCCACTACGCCGCCGCCGGCTGGCGCGTGCATGCCTGCGCCCGCGACCCCGAAACCGCGGGGCTGAAAGCCATTGGCGGCGATGTCGTGCGTCACCGGCTGGACGTCGGCGATTTTGCCGCCACCGAAGCGCTGGCGGCGTCCCTGAAGGGCGAGGCGATCGATCTGTTGCTGGCCAATGCCGGCATCGCCGGTCGCGCGGCGGGCGAGCTGGGCCGCATCGATCCCGCCGTCTGGGCCGAGACGTTCCGGGTCAACGCGCTGGCGCCGCTGAAGCTGGCGGAGGCTTTCCTGGAGCATGTCGCGGCGTCGCGGCTCAGGACCATGGTGGCGATTTCCAGCCGGTTGGGCAGCATCGGGCTGAACAAGGAGGGCGGTCGTTACGCCTATCGGGCCAGCAAAACCGCGCTCAACATGGGCTGGACCAGCCTGGCGGTCGACACGCGGGCACGCGGCACGATCTGCGTCGTGCTGCATCCGGGCTGGGTCAGCACCGACATGGGCGGCGCGGCCGCACCGGTGACGCCGGTCCAGAGCGTGGCGGGCATGACCGCCGTGATCGCGGGCCTGAAAGCGGCCGACAGCGGCCGCTTCATCAACTTCGACGCGGCGCCGCTGGCGTGGTGACAGCGTGAAATTTCCGTCGGATTCCAGTCAGGCGGCGCTTGTGCGGCGTCGCGGGGTAGGCATAATCGCCTCACCGGATATGTTGGGGCCAAGTCTCCCGGCAAGCGGCATGGGGAGGCGGCGGCGGGTGCCCCCGGGGCATCGGAAGTCGCGCGGAGCGATGGATAGTTCGTGCTAACCGACGTGCGCAAGGCTTTGATCGGGCTCGTTTTCACGAGCACCGCCGGTATTGGTCTGGCGGCGTGGAACGGCGAGCCGAGCCAGGCCCAGGCGCCGACTCCGGCGCCAATGGTCGCCGGCGCCCCCAATCAGGCCAGCGCCGCCCCGCCCGTCGAGTTCGTCAAACCGAAACTGCGGCTGGAGATGCAGACCGCCTTCAATCCCGGCGTGTCGGTGCTGGGCGAGGGGGCGCGGCAATTCACCCGCGGCGTGCAGGCGATCTCCGGCGGCCAGCTGCGGCTGAAGATGCTGGAAGCCGGCGGCAAGGTCCCCTCGGGCGACCTGCTGGACGCCGTCGTGAAGGGCGAGATCGAGGCAGCCTATACCCATGGCGGTTACGCGGCGGCGAAATCGCCGGCCTTGGTGCTGTTCGCCTCGATGCCGTTCGGGCCGACGCCGGAGGAATATGTCGGCTGGATGATCGACGGCGAGGGCGGCAAGCTGCATGCCGAGCTGTACGAGAAGTTGGGCGTCCATGCGGTTTTTTGCGGCGTTGGCGGACCCGAGGCGGGCGGCTGGTTTCGCAGTGAAATCAATGGGGTAACCGAATTCAAGGGGATGCGGCTGCGCTATGGCGGGATGGCCGCCGAGGTGCTGGCGCGGTTTGGCGCGGTGGTGGTTTCGGGGCCGGCCGGCGAGGTGTTCCAGAAGCTCGAGCAGGGCAAGCTCGACGGTGCCGAGTATTCGATGCCCTCGATCGATCGCGGCCGCGGCTTCGAGAAGCTCGGCCTGTTCTATTATTTCCCCGGCTGGCACCAGCCCGGTTCGGTGACCGATTTCTACATGCGCAAGGACCGCTGGGACGCCTTGCAGCCCGAGCAGCGGGTCTGGATCGAGACCGCCTGCCGCGCCAACGTCGCCTGGACCATGGCGCGGGCGCCGGGCGAGCAGGCGCGTGCGGTGGCGTTCTTCCGCGCGGCCGGCATTTCGCTGCGCAGTTGGTCGCCGGCTACGCTCGATGCGCTGCGCGAAACGGCGACCGAAGTTCTCAACGATCACGCCGACAAGGATCCCGACGTCCGCCGGACCCGGGACAACATGCGCGCCTATCTCGACGCCACCCGGGCGTGGCGGCGCCTGTCGCAACCTTGATAAAACCGCGCCCGGAACCGCCTGCGGACCGCCGCCATCGATTCGACGATATTGGTGTCTATTCAACGCCCTGGACAGGGGTCCAGCATGCCCTTTCGCGGCCCGCCGACGCCCGGCGCGGCCGCCATCGACACGAAACGGAGCCACCGATGCGCCGGCGATCGACACTCGCCCTCTGGATCATGGCCGCGGCGCTGGCGCTGGCGAGCCCGGCCGCGGCGCAACGCCAGGAGGATCGCTTCAACGATCTCGAACGGCTGATCACCCAGCTGACCGGCCAGGTCGAGCGCCTGCAGCACCAGAATACCCAGCTGCAGCAATCGCTCGAGCGGCTGCAATCGGACTACGATTTCCGGCTCCAGGCGCTGGAAGGCAAAGGCGGTGCCCGCCCCCCGGCGGGCCGCCCGGCGGCACCGCCGCCGGGCGGCGCTGATCCCGGCGGTACCCGCCCGCTGGTCCCACCGCCCAACACGGCCGGCCTGGCGCCAGTGCAAGGTGGCGGTATTCCATTGTCGGCCGGCGGCCCGCTCGCGGGTCCCGAGCAGACCTACAACGACGCGCTCGATGCGCTCGGCCGCAACGACTACGCCGCCGCCGAACGTGGCCTGCGCGACTTCATCGCCCGCCATCCCCAGCACGCGCTGGCCGGCAACGCCCACTACTGGCTGGGCGAGACCCACTACGGCCGCAAGGATTTCGGGACCGCCGGCCAGGCTTTCGCGACGGCCTACAAATCCTATCCCCGCAGCGTCAAGGCGCCCGACAGCCTGCTCAAGCTCGGCATGTCGCTGCAGGCCCAGGGCAAGTCCGACCAGGCCTGCACCGTCTACGGCCAGCTCGGCCAGCTGTTCCCGGGCGCCTCCGACATCGTGAAGCGCCGCGTCGTCGCCGAACGCCAGCGCAGCCGTTGCGCTTGACCCGACGCCCTTGGCCGGCGACCCGGTTGCGCGCATGATGTCGTGATGGTCCGCACCAAAGCTCCCGCACCCGGTCCGCGCGCTCCGGATCCCGATCCCCCCGTCGGCATGGCCGAGTTCGAGGCGTTGATGCGCCCGTTCGAGCCATTCGAGCGCAAGCCCCGGCTGGCCGTGGCGGTGTCGGGCGGCCGCGATTCGCTGGCGCTCGCCTTGCTGGTGCGCGAATGGATCCGGCCCCGCGGCGGCGAGGCGATCGCCTTGATCGTCGATCACGGTCTGCGTCCCGAAAGCGCCGAAGAGGCCGAACTGGCGCGCCAGTGGTTGGGCGCGGTCGGCATCGAGGCGCACGTGTTTCGCCTGCGCTGGGCGCGCAAACCGACCGCTGCCGTGCAGGCCGAGGCGCGCGCCCGGCGCTACCGCGTGATGATCGACTGGTGCGCCGAGCAGGGCGTGCTGCATCTGCTGACCGCTCATCAGGCCGACGACCAGGCCGAGACCCGCGTGCTGCGGATGGCGCGCGACAGCGGTCCCGAAGGTCTCGCGGGCATGTCGGCCTGCATCGAGCATCCCGAGGCGCGCGTGCTGCGGCCGCTGCTGCCGGTAGCACGTGCCCGGCTGGCGGCGACCCTGAAAGCGCGCCGTCAACCCTGGCTCGACGATCCGTCCAACGAGGACCCCCGCTTCGCGCGCGGCAAGTTGCGGCGGCTGGGATTGCCGTTGCCGCGCGAGTCGGTGCTCGCCGCGGTGGACGACGCGGCCCGCAAACGCGTGGACATGGAACGCAAGGTCGCCGCCGGCATGGCCGAGGTCGCCGAGCCGCATCCGTTGGGCGGCGTTTTTCTCGATTTCGATGGCTTGCGTGCCTTGCCGCGCCCGATCGCTTTCCGGGTGCTTTCGCGCGTGCTGGCGACGGTGGCGGGTGCCGAGTACGAGCCGCGTCGCGAGCGGTTGATGCGGGCGCTGGACCGCGTGCGTTCGGGCATTCCCACGCCACGGCGGACCGGCGAGCCGGCGAGCCCGAAGTCAGGGCCGTCGGGAACCGCCGTGGGTGGCTGCCAGATATTGTGGCGCGGCGGCCGCTGGCTGGTCGTGCGCGAACCGGCATCGGTGATGGAGCGGGCGGCGTGGCGCGGCGACGCCGCGCTCGACTGGGACGGCCGCTTCACGATCGGCGAGGCGCTGGCGGGCGGTGTCTGGCCGACAACGGACTGGCGTGGCCAGCAAGGGCTGCCCGGGCGCGGCTGGCAGACCGAGGCGATCATGCGCCTCTATCCGGTGCCGCTGTCGACCCAGTTGAAAGCAGCTGCGTCGATGCCACCGCCGCCCCAGGGGCACCCGCTGATCGCGATGCCGGCGGCCGACGTTTCGCGCTGGCGGCTGGCGTTCGAGGCCGAATGGCCGGCCACGCCGGGCCTGTCGGTCCTGCTGGCGGGAACGCCTGCGATGCGGTGGGAATCGGTCGTGGTGCCGCTGACCCTGAGATCGGCGGCGGAATTGCTGGTCCAGCCGCTGCGACCGCCCGCGTCGGGAGTGGCGCCGGTCGTGATGCCGCGGTTTGCCCCCATCGCGACATGGCGGCCGCTCCGGCCTTTGTTCTCGGCGCCGTTTTTCCCTTGTTTTGCCGGCGGCGAGGGCCAATTAGTGGAGTCCTGACCCCGACCGCCACCGGTCCACCGCCAACGGACGATCACCGTGAACCCTTTCGCTCGCAACGCCGCCCTCTGGATCGTCATCGCGCTCCTGCTGGTGCTGCTCTATTCCGTATTCCAGGGTGGGGTGGGCCGTAGCGGCGCGCAGCCGATTTCCTATTCGGAGTTCATGCGCGCGGTCGACGCCGGCCAGGTGGCGACCGTCAAGATCCAGGGCGGCCAGAGCGGCAACACGATCACCGGAACATTCCGTTCCAGCCATTCCGGTGGCGGTACCTACACCAGCTATGCGCCCAACGACGCCAGGCTGGTCGAGCGGCTCGAAGGCAAGGTCGACCGCATCGACGCCACGCCGGCCGACGACGGGGTCAATCTGGGCAGCATGCTGATGAACTGGGTGCCGTTGCTGGTGCTGTTCGGCGTCTACATCTTCTTCATGCGCCAGATGCAGGGCAACGGCCGCGGCGGCGCCATGGGCTTCGGCAAGAGCCGTGCCCGGCTGCTGACCGAAAAGCACGGCCGCGTGACCTTCGACGACGTCGCGGGCATCGAGGAAGCCAAGGCCGAGCTCGAGGAGATCGTCGACTTCCTCAAGGATCCGCAGAAATTCCAGCGCCTGGGGGGCAAGATTCCCAAGGGCTGCCTGCTCGTCGGT
>CAMDVZ010000327.1 GCA_945878895.1 Caenispirillum bisanense
GTTAAGGCAGTACTCCGGGTCACGGAAGCCGGTCCGCCCGAGTCACTCCGCCGCAGCCCAACCGTCAGGCAGATTCACTTATCTTGGCGGCTGTCCTTATTTCGTTTTGGCGCGGTTTTCACTGGTACGAGACCGCTCCAGCTCCCGGCGCGTCGTTCACCCGATTGCCCTGGACTCGCGATTCCCGTGCGGCTTGTTGGCCTCGGGGCCGGCTGCTATAGGGCCGCCAACCTCTTGAAATTCAAGCATTCGGGCGCGGGAGATCGCATGGCCGGGACGTTCGAAACCGAAGCCGATCGCGTGCTGGAAATGCTGACGGCGGCGTTCGAGGAGGCGTTTCCGGATGCCGACGTCGAGCTGTCCGGCGGCGTGCTGACCATCGAGCTGGAAGACCGGCGGACCTGGGTGATCAACCGGCACGGGCCGATGCGCCAGATCTGGGTGTCCTCGCCGCGCGCCGGCGCCTGGCATTTCGCGCCCGACGGAAAAGGCAGCTGGATCGACACCCGCCAGGGCCACGATCTCTTCAAGCTGCTGGTCGAGGACGTGCGCGAACTGGCCGGCGCCGAGCTGAAGCTGGCTTGAGGAAATCGAGCGTGGCGAGCACCGACAGCGCTTCGGGACCGGCGCGGCGCGACCTCAAGCCGCTGGCGTTTCTCTGGCCGTTCCTGCGTCCCTATCGCCTGCGCGTCGGTCTGGCGTTGCTGGCGCTGTTCGCCGCCGCCGGCACGGTATTGGCATTCGGCGCGGCGCTGCGCGGGCTGATCGACCACGGTTTCGCCGCCGGCAGGCCCGAGGTGCTGGACTTCGCGCTGGCGACCTTGCTGGCTGCCGTCGTCGTGCTCGCCATCGCCTCGGCGATGCGTTTCTACCTCGTGTCGTGGCTGGGCGAGCGGGTGGTCGCCGACGTGCGTCGCGCCGCCTTCGCGCACGTCATTCGCCTTAGCCCCGCCTGGTTCGAGACCGCCCGCACCGGCGACGTAATGAGCCGGTTGTCGTCCGACACCACCTTGATCGACCAGGTGGTTGGCACCTCGGTGTCGGTCGCCATCCGCAATTCGCTGATGTTCGCGGGCGGCATGGTCATGCTGGTGATCACCAGCCCGCGTTTGACCTTGCTGGCGCTGCTGGTGGTGCCGCTGGCGGTGGTGCCCATCATCGTGCTGGGCCGGCGGGTGCGGCGCCTGTCGCGCGAAAGCCAGGAGCGGATAGCCGACGTGGTGTCGTTCGCCAGCGAACGGATCGACGCCGTGCGCACCGTCCAGGCCTTCGGTCACGCCGGACGCGAGGCGTCGCTGTTCGGTGGCCTGGTCGAGCGGGCGTTCGGCACGGCGCGTTCGCGGATCGCGCAACGTGCGTCGCTGACGGGCATCGTTATCAGCCTCGTGTTCGGCGCGGTCGGCGTGCTGCTGTGGATCGGCGGCCACGACGTGTTGTCGGGCCGCATCAGCGCCGGCGACCTGTCGGCCTTCGTGTTCTACGCCGTCGTCGTGGCGGGCTCCGCCGGCGCCATCAGCGAGGTGATCGGCGATCTCCAGCGTGCCGCGGGCGCCGCCGAACGGATCGCCGAACTCGTGGCGACGCGCTCGCCCGTCGAGGAACCCGCGTCGCCCGTCGCGTTGCCCGTTCCGGCCCGGGGGGCGGTGTCGTTCGAGGGCGTCACGTTCCATTACCCCGCGCGCCCCGACACCGCGGCGTTGCGCGATCTCTCCTTGTCGGTGGCACCGGGCGAGACCGTCGCCATCGTCGGTCCCTCCGGCGCGGGCAAGACGACGCTCTTCAGCCTCCTGTTGCGATTCTACGATCCGACCGCGGGCATCGTGCGCATCGATGGCGTCGATATCCGGTCGGCCGCGCTCGACGATTTGCGCGCGCGCATCGCCATCGTGGCGCAGGAGCCGGTGCTGTTCTCCGCCAGCGCCGCCGACAACATCCGCTACGGCCGCCCCGACGCCAGCGACGCCGAGGTGCGCGCGGCCGCCGACGCCGCCCAGGCGACCGATTTCCTCGACCGTTTGCCCGAGGGCTTCGACACCTTCCTCGGCGAGCGCGGCGTGCGGCTTTCCGGTGGCCAGCGCCAGCGGATAGCCATCGCGCGCGCCATCCTGCGCGATCCCGCGCTGCTGCTGCTGGACGAAGCCACCAGCGCGCTCGATTCCGAAAGCGAACTGGCGGTCCAGGGCGCGCTCGACCGGCTGATGAACGACCGCACGACGCTGATCGTCGCCCATCGCCTCGCCACGGTGCTCAAGGCCGACCGGATCGTCGTGCTCGACCAGGGTCGCATCGTCGAAACCGGCACGCACCGGGAGCTTGCGGCGCGCGGCGGTCTCTACGCGCGCCTCGCCGAATTGCAGTTCGACCGCGCCGCCAAGTAGCGCCGTCGTCTTTACCTTCGGCGTGATTGAATCGTGGTCGGCGTCGAGGCAGGCTGCCGGGGACCCGCAGATGCCTCTGCCCTCGCCAGGAGACACCCATGACCGACCTCGCCGCCGACATCCAGGCCCGCTTCAAGGGCACCTTCGCCGAGGCCATGGGAATCCGCTTCGTGTCGGTGGCCAAGGACAAGGTGGTGGCCGAGATCGACATGCGCGAGGGCCTCTCGACCGTCGGCGGCACGATGCATGGCGGCGCCATGATGGCCTTCGCCGACACGCTGGGCGCGGTCGGCGCGGTGATGAACCTGCCCGCGGGCGCCTCGACCACGACGCTGGAATCGAAGACGAATTTTTTCGCCGGTTGCAACGCGGGCGTGGTGCGCGGCGAGTGCGTGCCCCTGCATGTCGGTGGTCGCACCAGCGTCTGGCAGACCCGCCTCTACAATCCCGCCGGCCGCATGATGGCGCAGATCATCCAGACCCAGATCGTGCTGATGCCGAAGTAGGCCGCTCTCAGCGGCTGGTGATCTTCAGTTCGATGCGGCGGTTGCGGGCGCGGGTGGCGGGATCGTTGCCGGCCGCCAGCGGGCGGAACTCGGCGTGGCCGGCGGCGACGAGCCGGTTGGGATCCATGCCTTCGGCGACCAGGCCGCGTACCACGGCGATGGCACGCGCCGCCGACAGTTCCCAGTTCGATGGAAACTGCGCCGTGCGGATCGGCTGGTTGTCGGTATGCCCTTCGACCTGCAGCACCCAGTCGAGGTCGGCCGGCATCCGCTGGGCGATGTCGCGCAATTTCGTGGCGAACTCGGCCAGCTGGCGCTGGCCCTCTGGTTTCAGGATCGCTTCGGCGCTGTCGAACAGCACTTCGGACTGGAACACGAAGCGGTCGCCGACGATGGTCACGTCGCCGCGCCCGGCCAGCGCTTCGCGGACGCGGCCGAAAAACTCCGAGCGATAGCGCGACAGTTCCTCGACCTTGCTGGCGAGCGCGCGGTTGAGGCGGGTGCCGAGATCGACGATCTGGGCCTGCTGGGCCTTGGCCTTGTCGTCGGCGGCATCGAGAAGTTTGCCAAGCCGCGCGAGGTCCTGGCGCAGCGCGTCCATCTCGCGCGTCAGGCGGATTACCGCGGCTTTCTGCTCGGCGGTGAGTTTCTGTTCCTCGGTGAGATCGTCGAACAGTTTGCCGCGTTCGTTGTTGGCCGCCGCCATCGACGCCGACAGACGCGTGAGTTCGAGCTTCTGCCGCTCGATCTCGGCTTTCATCGCCGCGGCGAGCTTGTCGGCGTCGAGCGCGCTCGCCGCGGCGCGATCCTCGACCTGCTTGAGACGTCCGCTGAGGCGTTCGCGTTCCGCCACCAGCGCGGCCAGTTGGAGCGCCAGACGATCGCGCTCGGCCAGGGCGGCGGTGGCGCGCGCCGCGGCGTCGTCGCGTTCGCGAACGAACCCGGCGACCCGGTCCTCCGCGGCCCGCAGATCGGCCAGCGCCCTGTCGCGCGCCGTGGCGGTTTCGCCCAGCTGGGTGGAGAGCGCGCCGACGCGCCGGTCGAGTGCCTCGCTCTTGCCGCGCTCCAGATTGAGCACGTCGCCCAGCGCCGACAGCTGGCGATTGAGACGGTCGATGGCGTCGTCGCGGTCCGACACCGCGCTGCCGAGCGCGATCTGGCCGACCGTGTAGAAGGCGATCAGGAAGACGAACACCATCAGCAGGCTGGCGAGCGCGTCGACGTAGCCCGGCCAGGTGTAGTCGGCGTGCCCTCCGCCGCCGCGGCGCGAGGAGCGGGCAGCCATCAGGTCCGGTCCGGATCGCGGGTGGGCGTCGCCACGCCGCGCGTCGTGCCACCATCGACGCCGGCCGACGCGCGGGTCTGGCCGCTCAGGATGGCGGCCACGGTGTCGAGCTTGCCGGCCGCGTTGGCCGCGCCAAGTGCCGCCGCCTGCGAGGGCGGGCCGGCGGGACGGGCCGCCAGCGTGCGGGCGAGCAACTTGAACTCGCCGCGCAGTTCGTCGGCGAGCGCGGTGCGGCCACGCACGGTCTCCTCCAGCAGGCGGGCGAGATAGGCCTCGGTGTTGCGCAGATGCTGGCGGGCGCCGTCGTCGAGCAACGGCGCGGCCACGGGCGCGGGCGCTGCGTCGGCGAGGCGGCTCAGGATCTGGCGCAACTCGACGCCGTTCTCGGCCAGCTTGGCCATCAATTGCTGTTGTTGCCGCAAAGTGTCGGTCAGCCCCGAGAGACGATCGGTCAGCTGCACGACGGCTGTTTCGGACGCCGCGCGGCCATCCTCGTTGCGCGCCATCGTGCGCTGAAGCTTGTCGATGTTCTCCGCGCTCTGTTCGAGCAGTGCCTCGACGTAGGCCGGCAGGGACGCATCGCCCTCGACCTGGAGCGCGCCGCTGGAGAATTTCGTCTGGCCCGAGAGCCAGTCCTCGAGATCGTTGAAAAAGCGGTTCTGCGCCTGTCCGGCCTGGAGATCGAGGAAGCCCAGCACGAGGGAACCCGACAGGCCAAACAGCGAGGCGCCGAACGCGGTACCCATGCCTTTGAGCGGCCCTTCGAGACTCGACTTGAGGCGGCCGAACATCTGGACGGCGTCGCCGCCGGCGACCTGCAGGCCCGCGATCGCGTCGCCGACCGACTGGACCGTTTCGAGCAGGCCCCAGAACGTGCCGAGCAGGCCGAGGAAGATCATCAGGCCGATGGTGTAGCGCGAGGTCTCGCGCGATTCGTCGAGGCGGGCCGAGACGCCGTCGAGCACCGAGCGCATCGCCATCGGCGACAGCGCCAGGCGCCGTTCGGCGCGGTCGCGGAACATCGCGGCCATCGGCGCCAGCAGCCGCAGATTGGCGGCTTCGCTGGTCGCGGGACGGTCGCGCTGGAAGCCGTCGAGCCAGGAGACTTCGGGCCCCAGTAGCAGGACCTGGCGAACGATGTAGACGATGCCGATCACCAGCACCGCCAGGATGGCGCCGTTGAGGGCGGGGTTGTGTGAGACAATGTCGATCAGTCGGACGCGCAGGAGCCATGCCAGTCCCGCCACCAGCAGCAGGAAGACGAGCATGCGCAGCAGATAGCGGCTTGGCCGTGTCATCGGGTTCTCCGCCAACGGCCCAAGGTGCCGCCCGGTCGCGGCCTGCCGGCCCTATCCGGGAGAGTGCCGGGGTT
>CAMDVZ010000328.1 GCA_945878895.1 Caenispirillum bisanense
GCGCGCCACCTTCTCCCCGCCTCCGCGGGGAGAAGGAAGAGTTGTTGCGGCAGAGCAATTTCCGGAATTGCGCCACGCGACAGTCGGCAGCACGCCGCCTTGTCTCCGGGAGGCCTCCGAGGCCACCACTGACTTTCCCCGGACACTCCTGCCGCTGGTGGGGGAAGGTGCCCGAAGGGCGGAAGGGGGTGGTTCGTGGTCAAGTACGCGATCCTGGGAAATTGTCCAGGTCGGCGATAAAGTCATGCGCGGCAACGATTCCCTTCCGCTACCGGCATCGCCCGCGCATCGACAACCACCCCCTTCCGCCCCTTCGGGGCACCTTCCCCCGCCTCAGGACCGCGAGCGGCCCGGGGGGGAAGGGAAGAGTTTGTTGTGGAACAAACCGCTTTTGTCCCCTTCCCGCAACGCGAGCAACGTCGGTGCTCCCGCCGCCGGACCGGGAGCCTGAGCGATGCTGCGCGTCGAGGGACTGCATGCCCATTACGGCCGGGCCCATATCCTCGCCGATATCGGCTTCGAGGCCGGGCAGGGCGACGTGGTGGCGTTGCTGGGCCGCAATGGCGCGGGCAAGTCCACGACCATGAAGGCGATCATGGGATTGCTGCGGCCCAGCGCCGGCTCGGTCGTGTTCGAAGGCCAGCGCATCGACGGGCTGGCGCCGTTCCGCATCGCGCGGCTCGGGCTCGGTTTCGTCCCTGAAGATCGCCGGGTCTTCACCGACCTGTCGGTGATGGAGAATCTGGAAGTCGGCCGCCAGCCGCCGCGCGCCGGCGCGCGGCCATGGACGCCGGAGCGGCTGTTCGCGCTGTTCCCCAATCTTGGCCGCATGCGCGACCGGCCCGGTGGCCGCATGTCGGGCGGCGAGCAGCAGATGCTGACCATCGCGCGCACGCTGATGGGCAATCCGCGCTGCGTGTTGCTCGACGAACCTTCCGAAGGCCTGGCGCCGCTGATCGTGGAGCAGATGGCCAACGCCATCGGGGCGCTCAAGGCCGAGGGATTGACCGTGATCCTGTCGGAACAGAACCTGCATTTTTCCTCGCGGGTCGCCGACCATGCGGTCATCATCGAGAAAGGCGGCGTGCGGTTCGCCGGCACCATGGCGGCGTTGCGGGCCGATCCCTCGGTCCGCGAACAGTATTTGTCGGTTTGAGAGCACCATGACTTCAACTTCCTCCACCCGGATCGTCGGCGTCGATGTCGGCGGCACCTTCACCGACCTGATCGCGATCGACCCCGCGAGCGGCGCCATCGCGTTCGCCAAGGTGCCGACCACGGTCGACAACCAGGCCTTCGGCGTCGTCGCCGCACTCGACGCCGCCGGGGTCGACGCGCGCGATCTCGCCACCATCGTGCACGGCACCACCACGACCACCAACGCGCTGCTCGAACGCAAGGTGGCGCGCGTTGGTCTGGTCACGACGAAAGGCTTCCGCGACGTGCTCGAACTGGGCCGTCGCACGCGTCCCAAGCCCTATGGCCTGACCGGCAGTTTCGAGCCGCTGATTCCGCGCGAGCTCAGGCTGGAGGTCGCCGAGCGGCTGGATGCCGAGGGCGGCATCGTCGTGCCGCTCGACGAGGACGGATTGCGCGTTGCCATCGAGCGTCTGAAGGCGGCTGGCTGCGAGGCGCTCGTCATCCACTTCCTGCACAGCTACATCAACCCGACGCACGAGCGCCGCGCCGAGGAAATCGCCCGCGCGCTTTGGCCCAACGACTACGTCACCGCCGGCCATCGCATTCTCTCGGAATACCGCGAGTACGAGCGCGGCACGACGGCCACCGTCAACGCCGCCATCCAGCCGGTGCTCGACCGCTACCTCGCGCGTCTGGTCCAGGAGCTGCGCGGCCGCGGCTTCGCGCGCGATCTGCTGGTGATGCAGGGCAACGGCGGCACCGTCGCGGTCGGGATGGCCGGGACCGCGCCGGTCAACACCGTGATGTCCGGCCCCGCCTCGGGCGTCATGGCCGCGGCCTATACCGGCCGCGCCTGCGGTCAGCCGAATCTCATCACCTACGACATGGGCGGCACCTCGACCGATGTCGGCATGATCCAGGACGGCGAGCCGCAGGTCTCGGGCGAGCTCGATCTCGAATACGGTATGCCGATCCACGTGCCGATGGTCGACGTCCACACGATCGGCGCCGGCGGCGGCTCGATCGCTTTCGTCGACGCCTCGGGCATGCTGCGCGTCGGGCCGCGCAGCGCCGGCGCCTCGCCGGGACCGATCTGTTACGGCCGCGGCGGCACCGCGCCCACCATCACCGACGCCAATCTGGTGCTGGGTCGCCTCAACCCGTCGCGCCTGCTCGCGGTCGATGCGCCGGTGTCGCTCGACCACGTGCGCGAACGCATCGTCGCGGAGGTCGGCGCGAAACTCGGGCTCGGCTGGGCCGAGGCCGCCGCCGCCATCCTGCGCATCGCCAACGACCGCATGGCCGGCGCCATCCGGCTGGTGTCGATGGCGCGCGGCCACGACCCGCGCGATTTCGCGCTGTTCGCCTTCGGTGGCGCGGGGCCGCTGCACGCCGGCGCGCTCGCCCGCGAGCTGGCGATTCCGAAAGTGCTGGTGCCGGCGCGGCCGGGCATCACCAACGCGCTGGGCTGCGTCGTCGCCGATCTCAGGCACGATTTCGTCAAGACGATCAACACCGCGCTGCCCGCGCTCGACGCCGCCACGGTGCGCGCCACGCTCGACAGCCAGATCGCCGAGGGCGAGGCGTTGCTGGCGCGCGAGGGCGTGGCGCTGACCGGCATCGCCCACCTGCATTCCGCCGACATGCAGTTCCAGGGGCAGAGTCACATGCTGACGGTGCCGCTGCCGCGCATCGACCCGACGGTCGAGGAGCTGCGCGCCGCCTTCGAGGCCGCCTACTGGCGCCGCTTCGGCGTCGAACTGCCGGAGATTCGCGCCGTGCTGGTCAATCTCCACACCGCCGTGATCGGCCGCCGCCCGCCCGTCGATCTCGGGCTGCTGACGGCCGGCGAGCGGGCGGCGAGCGTCGCGGATGCCAGGGTCGGCGAGCGGCCGGTCTGGTTCGAACGCGGCGGCTGGATCGACACGCCGATCTACGCCCGCGACCGCCTGCCGCTCGACGCGCGGTTCGACGGCCCCGCGATCCTCGAACAGCTCGACACCACCATCGTCGTCGAACCCGGCGACCGCGTGTCGACCGACATCATCGGCAATCTCGTCGTGGAGGTAGCGTCGTGACCACGCTCGACCCCGTCACCCTCGCGGTGATCCAGAACGGCCTCAACCAGGTCTGCAACGAGATGGACCTCGCCTTCGTGCGCAGCGCCTTCTCGCCGGTGATCTCCGAGGGCATGGACCGCTCCGACGGCATCTACGACACCGTCGATGGTTCGCTGATCGCGCAGGGCGAACTCGGCCTGCCGGTGTTCGTCGGCACCATGCAGTACTCGACCCGCGCGGTGATCGAGCACGTGAACGCGGTCCACGACGGCCATGTCGATCCGGGCGACGTGTTCATCGTCAACGATCCCTATCTCGGCGGCACGCATCTGATGGACGTGCGCTTCGTGAAGCCGTTCTTTTTCGCGGGCAAGCTGTTCGCCTGGCTCGCCAACACCGGCCACTGGCCCGACGTCGGCGGCATGGTGCCGGGCGGTTTCTCGGCGAGCGCGACGGAGGTCGAGCAGGAGGGTCTGCGCCTGCCGCCCGTGAAGCTGTTCAAGAAGGGCGTCATGGATCGCGAGATCCTGTCGATCATCCTCAGCAACATCCGCATCGCCGACCAGCGCATCGGCGACATCCGCGCCCAGGCCGCCGCCCTCACCACCGGCGAGAAACGCCTGACCGAACTGGTCGAGCGCTACGGCGAGGAGGTCGTGCGGGCGGCCATCGCCGAGCTGCGCAAGCGCGCGGCGCAGCAGATGCGCGCCTGCATCGCGCCGATTCCGGACGGCACCTACCACGGCACCGCCACCGTCGATTCCGACGGCGTGGTCGACGAGCCGCTGACCATTCGCATGCGCATCGACAAGAAGGGCGAGGAGCTGACCTTCGACATGACGGGCTCCAGCCCGCCCTGTCGCGGGCCCATGAACAGCGTCATCGCCACCACGCGCTCGGCGATTTACCTCGCCATCAAGCATGTCTTCCCCGACGTGCCGATCAACGCCGGCACCTTCGAGCCGCTCAACATCGTCGATCCGGAGGGCACGTTCCTCTACGCGAGGTACCCGCGGCCGGTGTCGGGCTGCGCCGCCGAGGTCAGCCAGCGCATCGCCGAAGCCGTGTTCGCGGCGCTGACGCAGGCCATCCCGTTGCAACTGTTCGCGGCACCCGCGGGCACGTCGGGCAACCTCGGCTTCGGTGGCTTCGATCCCAAGCGCAACCGCGCCTACATCATGTATCTCTTCACCGGCGGCGGTTACGGCGGCTGGCACGGCGGCGATGGCCTCAGCAACGGCTGCTCGACCATCGGCATCTCCAAGATGCCGCCGGTCGAGGTGCTGGAGCAGTACTATCCGATCCTGTTCGAGGAGTTCGCGCTGGCCGAAGGGTCCGGCGGTGCCGGTCAATGGCGCGGCGGCATGGGCATCCGCTACACCATCCGCCTGCTGCGCGGCGAGGCGCGCGTGTCGATGGTGATGGACCACGGCCGCGTCGGGCCGCAGGGCGTGCTGGGTGGTGCGGACGGCGGCGTCAACCAGGTGCGCGTCGAGGCCGACGGCAAGGTCTACGTGCCACCGCACCTCTCGAAAGACCAGGACATCGTCGTCCGCCCCGGCGACGTGGTGCGCGTGACGACGCCCGGCGGCGGTGGTTACGGCGATCCGGCCAGACGCGATCCGGCCCTGGTCGAACGCGATCTGGCGCGCGGCTACTACACGCAGGCGCAGGTCGACACGATGTTCGGGCCGGCGCGCGAGTAAACACCGTGATCGACCGTCACGGATGGTCGAACGAGTTTATGCCTCAGACCACTCCATGCCGGCGCAGTTTTTAAGACCGCGTAGTTGTGGTGTCAACGCGCCTACGCCCGGCCTGCGTTATCAGCCAATATCCCCGTTGTGCCCCATTCCGAGGGCTGGCCAAGTACCCGCGCAGGACCAGGTGCAAGCGAGCGAATTGCACGCGGTTCGCGAAGTGGCTCTTGCTGTTGCGATACGGAACGTACTTCTCCTCCCAAGTCATACCAGCCTACGTAGCGGCTGACTCCATTTAGGGATTCCCAGCGCGGCCAAATTCCGAATCAATGCCGCGGTGCGACGAATCATACCAAGCGGCAGAGTTCCTGACTCTCGGCTCCTTCCCGAATCGGGTGAACGCAGAGTCGATGTGCCCATCACAGCGTCACTGTTCAATCGCTACGCGACTCGGGGCGTGTGTCAGTGTTTAGGCAGCTTGGTATCACATGGTGGAGGCATCGATGGGCGCGGGACTTCCGATCGCGCGAGACGACTACACGAGCGCGGAGCTTCGCGCCATCAGCGCGCGATGCACGGACGGGGCGCAGGTTCGCCGGCTGTTGGCGCTGGCGCTGATTCTCGATGGCTAT
>CAMDVZ010000329.1 GCA_945878895.1 Caenispirillum bisanense
ATCCCGCCACGGGCCGTCAACCCCGCGCCCCGTGGCGAAAAGCGCTTTGAATTCAAAAGGTTATTTTCGTTGCCGGCGACCCGTCCCGGTCGTAATTTGACAACCTTCCCATAGCCCCCGAGGCCACGATGTTGCGCGACCAGCTGACCGAAGCGCTCAAGGACGCCATGCGCGCCAAAGACACCGTGGCGCTGTCCACGATCCGGATGATGATCGCCCGCATGAAGGAGCGCGACATCGAGGTACGTTCTCAAGGCAACCAGGACGGCATCGGCGATCCCGACGTGCTGTCGATGATGGGCGGCATGATCAAGCAGCGCCAGGAGAGCGTGACGGCCTACGTCCAGGGCGGGCGGCAGGATCTGGCCGACAAGGAAACCCTGGAAATCGCGGTGATTCGCCGCTTCATGCCGAGCCAGCTCGATGCCGCCGGGGTCGAGGCCGTCATCGCAAAGGGCATCGTGGAAACCGGTGCGGCGGGCATCAAGGGCATGGGGCCGTTGATGGCGTGGCTGAAGGCCAATTACGCCGGACAGATGGATTTCGCCGCCGCCTCGGCGCTGGCGAAAAAGGCGCTGGGCGGCTGACCGGACCGGTTTAGTCCCCGCTATCCATAGCGTCGGGCGTCGCGGGGGGCACAAGGACGGCGTATACCGGGGCATGGCATTTCCGCCCGAATTCGTCGAGCAGCTGCGCGAACGCATCACCTTGTCCGAGGTGGTCGGCCGCCGCGTCGCGCTCAAGCGCAAGGGCCGCGAATACGCCGGCCTGTGCCCGTTCCACGGCGAAAAGACACCGAGCTTCTGGGTCAACGACCAGAAGGAATTCTACCACTGCTTCGGCTGCGGCGCGCATGGCGACGGCATCGGCTTCGTCATGCGCATCGATGGCCTCGGTTTCCCCGAAGCCGTCGAGCGGCTGGCGGGCGAGCTGGGCATGGACGTGCCGGTCGCCTCGCCGCAGGAGCGCGAGCGGGCCGAACGGGCAGCCTCGCTGCATCAGGTCACGGAGGCCGCCGCCCACTGGTTCGAACAGCAGCTGTATCTGCCGGTCGGCAAGGCGGGGCTGGCCTATTTCAAGAACCGCGGGCTCGACGACGCCACCATCAAACGCTTCCGGCTGGGATTCGCCCCCGACAACCGGGAATCCCTGCAAGCAGCCCTCAAACGCGAGGGCATCACCGAGGACCAGCTGGTCGAGACGGGCCTCGTCATCCGCCCCGAGGACGGCGGCCGGCAGCCCTACGACCGGTTTCGCGGCCGCGTCATGTTCCCGATCCACGACCGCAAGGGCCGCGTCATCGCCTTTGGCGGCCGCGTGATCGGCGAGGGCGAGCCGAAATACCTGAACTCGCCCGAGACCACCTTGTTCCACAAGGGCGACAATCTCTACTGCCTGCATCTGGCACGCGAGGCCGCCCACAAGGACAAGCCGGTGATCGTGGCCGAAGGCTACATGGACGTCATCGCCCTGCACGTCGCGGGCTTCGAGGGCGCCGTCGCGCCGCTCGGCACGGCGCTGACCGAGGGGCAACTCGGGTTGCTGTGGCGAATGGCCGACGAGCCGGCGCTGTGCTTCGATGGCGACAACGCGGGCCGCCGCGCCGCCACCCGTGCCGCCGAACGCGCGCTACCCCTGCTGAAACCCGGCAAGAGCCTGAAATTCCTCGCTCTTCCGACCGGCGAGGACCCCGACAGCCTGATCCGGGGCGGCGGCGCCGCGGCCTTCGACGGCGTCCTCGCGACCGCCCGGCCGCTGGTCGACATCGTCTGGGAACTCGACACCCTCGACCAGCCCGACGACACGCCCGAACGGCGCGCCCGTATCCAGGCCGCCGTGATGGGCCGCATGGCCCAGATCGCCGACCCCGTGGTGCAGGAATACTACCGCGACGCCATGCGCCAGCGCCTGCGCGCCCGGCGTGGCGGCAACGGCCCGGCCGGCCCACGCGATGGCCGGGGTGCCGCCAACCGCCCCGGCGGGCGCCGCGTGCGGCTCGACCAGCCGTTCCGCAAGCGCGAGCCGACCCTGGAGGAGATCGCCTGGTTTCCCACCGGCAAGGCGGTCCTCGATGCCAGCCACGACCTCGATTCCGGCCGCCGCGAGCGCCGCCTGCTGGGCGCCCTGCTGGCACGGCCCGACTGGCTGCACGACGTCGCCGAGGACCTCGCCGCCCTGCCGATGCAGCGGCCCGACCATGTCCGGCTGCGCGCCACCCTGCTCGAAGCGGCATCCGACGGCGACCACGACCCCGTTGCCGTCCTCGCCGCCGCGCTCGACCGCGCCCGACTGTCGGCCATCGCCGACTCGCTGCGTCGCGACGGCGAAACATGGCTGGCGACCCCGCCGCCGGAGGGCATCGACGATCTCGGTCGCTGGCGGCGGGCCGCCGCCCACCATCGTCGCGCGCTGGCCGACGCCGGCGAGGTCGCCGCCGCCCAGACCGCCTTCGCCGCCGATCCCACCGAGGACGAATGGGAGCGTCTGCGGGTCGTCTTCGAGCGCGCCGCCCGCAGCCCGCGCGACGGCGAGGACGCGGCCTGAACCGGAAACCACGCGGCGGCTATCCGGGCCAGAATGCATCCAGGAATCGGACGGATGCGTCTGGCCAAGTCGTTGATTTCGCACCAGGCAAGCCGCGCGAAATACACTAGCGTCCAGACATACACCCTCCCCTGCGGGCCCTGATCCGGACAGTCCGGGACTCGCGACAAGGCCTCTCGCGACCTCGTGTGCGAGGCAATGGCGCCGAGGCTCGCCCGGCTTCCCGTCGGGTGGATGGCGATGGTGGTCGGTTCCAGGGTTCTCGTGGAATACAGTTTACATTTTTCATCGTGTATTGTCAATAAATGAATACCTCCTGCACTCCAGGACCATCCCCGACGCCTGACCCGGGCAACGCCGCCGTGCCGATGCACGCCGAAACCCCGGCGCCTCCCGGGGTGCCGCATCCGTGGAGTCCCGGAAAACGACCGCCCATTTCATCCGGGTAAAATTAATCCTCCAGCGATTTCAATCAGTTGGCTCCGAACCGGGCGAAGATGAAGGCCTCGCCCCCATGCATCGACGCAGGGCCGGAGCGGGCCGTGGATTTCATCCGGGTAAAATTAATTCGCCCGCGATTTCAATGATCTGGCCGCCACCCGACGGCGCCTTCCACGCCATGACCGGCGCCGGGCGCTGCTTCCGTGCGGCGGTATCCGGCGCGAACCGCGGAGTCGTGCGGAATTCCGCGGAATCGCGTAAAATCGGGTCGCAATCGACGATAGTGCGCCCGTTTCGCGCCGCGCGGGTTTCCGACCGCGACGCGCCGACCGGATCGACGTCGGGAAGGTGGACCATGCCCGTGAACTGAAACCCATCCGTACCGAAGCCGACAACGCCACGGGGATGGTCGAGGTCGAGGCGTTTTGGGGCGCCGCCGAGGGATCGCCCGATGGCGACCGGCTCGACGTGCTCGTCACGTTGATCGACGCCCGGGAAACGCTTCACCATCCGATGGACCCGCCCGATCCGATCGCGGCGATCGAATTCCGGATGGAGCAGCAGGGTCTGACCCGCAAGGACATGGAAGGCATTATCGGCAGCCGCACGCGCATCGCCGAGGTGCTCGGCCGCAAGCGCGGCCTGTCGATCGGCATGATCCGCCGCCTGCACGCGCGGCTGGGGATTTCCGCCGAGGTGCTGATCCAGCCCTCGCGCGGCAAGGCGGCGTGACAAGGATCGGCGGCTGCATCGATCGCGGCGACGACGGTCGGGCCGCTACCGCGCGGTCGCGGAACGGCGTAGCGGCGTCGGCGCCTCCGGCGGAGTCGCGTCGGCGGCCGTCGAGCTCTCCCGGCCCCGATCGGGTATGCCACGACGAGGTGGTTCGATCGCCAGCGGATGGCGGGTCGCGTAATCCACCTCGCCGCCATCGATGGCGAACAGCAGGTCGCTGACCGTGTCGAGCGTCCAGTTGCCGGGCGCCCCGAGCAGGCGCGAGACGACTTCCGGGCGGCGCTTCAGCCTGCGGGCCAATGTCGCCCGCGTAATGCCGGATGCCACGAATTCCTGCATCACCAGATCGTACAGCCGGTTGCGGTTGCGCGCGCGGAAATAAGCCAGCGTGCCGGCCGGGATCGCGTCCTCGCCGGCGGGCTCAGAAAAGGGTGAAGTTCGAGGAAACGAAGTCATCGTCGCGTTCTCCCTGATGGCGCGGCCAGGTCGGAAACAGCGTGCGCCAGTCGGCCTTGGCGCGTTCGACCAGATCGCGCCATTGCCTCGACTCCACCCCGCCCAGCCGCTCGCGGAACGACCAGACCAGGGCGACGAACACGTCCCGTCCGGCGAAGGCGCCCAGCACGCGAATCCCGGGCCTCGGATCGCGGCTGCGGATGTCCCACACCGCGTCGGACGGCGGCGCCAGCCGCGCCAGGAACGCGGTCAGCGGCTTGCCGCGCGGAGTCGACGCGATGCCAACATGCGCGCCAGAGACGAACGCATCAAGGTCGGCGCGCAGCCGGGCGAACCGCATACCGTCGACGTCTCCGGTCCACGGCGGCGTCACGATCCGGCGAATCTCCTCGGAAACCAGCATCCGTCGCACGACTGGATCGCCGACCGGCAACGGCGTCGGCGGGTACAGGCATCCTTCGGCGACGCGACGGCCGATCTCATTATGTAATGATATATATCAATACTCTCTATAGACGATTAGATATAATAATATACTATCCTTATTGAATCCTGGCCACATGAAACCGCCCGGCCCGGTTCGACGTGCTCCGCGCCGACGGTCATGTCGTCCGGGTCGTCCACGGAAGATGCGCGTCGCCCCGGTCCTGCACCGCGGGCACTATCGTCCGCCCACCTTTCACGCACATTGGCTGCGCGAGATCGCCCCGTTCCGAATGACCGACAGAGGTTCGACATGCCGCGCCGGACCGCCATCGTCGATCATCAGCGCGAAACGACCCTTCGCCGATAGCGCGCGACGGCCGCGCGCAGAGCCGGCGTCGGCTCGGGCGGATCGTCGAGGACGGCGAAGAAGGCCGCGTGATCGGGCGGCACAAGCACCGTGCGCCCGAGCGAGGTGAAATCGTCGGACGTCTCGGGGTTGGCACGCATCGGATGCCTCGTCTGTCGGTCGATCATGGTCGATGCCTGTGCGCCGTCGCACCTTGCGAATCAATCGCGGGATGCGACGAGGGGGCTGGCGCGGCTGGGTTTATTATTTACAATATTTTAATGTTTAATAATATATTTCACATTGCAAAGTGACTATTTATCGTCATATCACACTATCGCCACGCCGATCCGCTACCACCCCCTTCGCAGGAGGCGCCCATGTCCATCGAATCCGCCAGCCGGTGCGTCGATCCGGCGTCGCTGCACGAGGTCGAGAGTTCGCTGGAACGGATCGGCGTCGAGCGGCTGGCGCGTGCCCTGCCGGCCTGGGCCGGCGGCTGGATGCGGACCGACCCCGGGCGCGCCGGCCGGCTGCTCAACGCCATCGTCGCGCTGGCGTTGCTCGGCTTGC
>CAMDVZ010000330.1 GCA_945878895.1 Caenispirillum bisanense
GATTGGGCGCCCGGATCGGAAAATTCCTGGGGGCGGCTGGCTGATAGGCGATCGACACGGCGGGCCGACGCTGCTACCTTCCAACGGCGCCCGGAGACGATGGAACCCATGAAACCAAGGCCGATCGGAATAGACCTGTTCGCGGGCGCGGGTGGCATGAGCCTGGGCTTCGAGCAAGCCGGTTTCGACGTCGTCGCGGCCGTCGAGATCGATCCCGTCCATTGCGCCGTGCATGAATTCAATTTCCCCGAGACCGCCATGCTGGCGCGCTCGGTGGTTGGTTTGACCGCGCGCGACATCAGGGACGCCGCGAAAATCGGCGACCGGCCGATCGATTGCGTGTTCGGCGGCCCGCCGTGTCAGGGCTTTTCGCTGATCGGTCATCGCGTGCTCGACGATCCGCGCAACGGCCTGGTGATGGAGTTCGTGCGGCTGGTCGGCGAACTCGACGCCCGCACCTTCGTGTTCGAGAACGTCAAGGGGCTGACGGTCGGCCGGCACCGCGCCTTTCTCGACGAGCTGGTGATCGCGCTCGACCGCATTGGCTACGACGTACGACTGCCGTGGAACGTGCTCGACGCGGCGCGCCATGGCGTGCCACAGCATCGCCAGCGTCTGATCCTGTTCGGCGCGAAGAAGGGCACGCCCTTGCCGACCTACCCGTTGGCTTCGACCAATGCCGCCGACGATCGGAGACCCGTGCCCGGCTTGCCGACCGGGCCGACCTGCAAGGACGCGTTGGGCGATCTGCCCGACGCCGACGTCTGGGACGCGCTGGTCGACTCGGACATGGTTGCCGCCGGCGCGTTCGGCGAGCCATCGTCGTACGCTGCGGAATTGCGCTGTCTGCGCAACGACGCCTGGCATTTCGGCTACGCGCGGGACTGGAACCCGGCGCTGCTGACGTCGAGCGCGCGCACCACCCACACCGATATCTCGCGTCGGCGTTTCGGCGAGACGCAGCCCGGCGAGGTCGAGCCGATCAGCCGGTTTTTCCGCCTGGCGCCGGGCGGCCTGTCGAACACGCTGCGGGCGGGCACCGATGGCGCGCGGGGCGCCTTCACCAGCCCGCGTCCGATTCACTACAAGCACGCACGCTGCGTCACCGTGCGCGAGATGGCGCGCCTGCATGGCTTCCCCGACTGGTTCCGCCTGCACGCCACCAAGTGGCATGGCGCCCGCCAGATCGGCAATTCGGTGCCGCCGCCGCTGGCCCGCGCCATCGCCGGCGCGGTCGTGAAAGCGCTCGGAGTGAAGCCCCGCCGTCCCGACCGCGCGCTGACGCTAGGCGACCCGAAGCTGCTGACGATGGAGCTGTCGCACGCCGCACGCCATTTCGGCGTCGCGCCCCCCAATTCACGCCGCGACCGCAAGAGCGGCGCCACCAAGCGCAAACAACACGAAATCGAGGAGGCGCGTACGCGTACGGATATTGCCCATGGCTAGGAACACCGGGCGCGTCGAGACAAACCGCTACAAGATGCTGGTCGAGCACGTTTTCTTCGAGCATTGGACGAAAGGCGCACGCGAGTTCGAATTCCATCGTGACGAGATCAAGGCGGCGGCGGCCCGACTGAACATCGTCCTCCCGGACAATCTCGGCGACGTGGTCTACGCCATTCGCTATCGCACGCCATTGCCGGCGAAGGTTCTTGCCACCCAACCGGCGGGCCGCGAATGGATCATCGAGGGCGCGGGCCGCTCGCGCTACAGATTCAAGCTCGTTCCCGCCACCCGCATCGCTCCCAACCCGGCATTGGCGCCGATCTCCATCCCGGACTCGACGCCCGAATTGATCCGCGCCTACGCGCTGGACGACGAACAGGCACTGCTGGCGATCATCCGCTACAATCGGCTCGTCGATACTTTCATGGGTCTGACGACCTACAGCCTGCAGAACCACCTCCGCGCGACGGTGAAGGATGTCGGTCAGATCGAGATCGACGAGCTCTATATCGATCTCGACACACACGGTTGCCACTACATCGTGCCGGTGCAGGCAAAGGGCGGCAAGGACCAGATCGGCGTGGTGCAGACGACCCAGGACATCCGCTACGCCGAACGACAGTTTCCTGGCCTGCGCTGCCGGCCGATCGCCGCACAATTCATGACGCGCGAGGATCGCAGCGTCGTGGCGATGTTCGAGCTGACCTTGCGCGGCGACGCGGTGAAGGTCGTCGAGGAACGTCACTACCAGCTCGTGCCGGCCAGCGAACTCGACGACAAGGCGATCCGGAGCTACCGGCGCTGAGGTCTCGACGGCCCCCGACGCCCGCTACTCCGCCACCTGCCGCGTCGCGCCGAAATAGAGATCGCGCACGTCGCCGGTTTCCGAGCCAAAGCGCTCGACCATCACCGCCGCGAGGTTCTTCGAGCGGTGCGCCACCCAGCCGCCGGAGCGCACGAGATAGGCGCGCGGATCGAATGGCAGGTCGGGCTCGACGCCGTTGGCGAGATCGCGAACGCCTTCCAGCATCATGCGGCGGAAGCGCATGATGGCGAGGTCGGTCGGCCCCAGCGTCTCGCGGGTGCGATCGTGGATGAAGCCCTGGCTGTCCTGGATGGCGGCGTCCTGCTCGGAGACGCCCGCGATGCCCATGTAGGTGCGGGTGCGCTGTTCCTCGCGGTCGATCAGGTAGTCGTTGCCGCGATTGCGGATCGGCACGAAATTCTCGTCGATGGCGGCATGCACGTTGTGGCCGCCGGCGTATTGGGCGCGCTCGTGCTCGGTGAGCGGCCGGTCGGGGTGCCACGAGTAGGTGAAAATCCAGCAGCTCTCGTCGTCGATCGGCACCCAGGTCTGGCCGTGGTTGCCCTCGCCCGGAAACGCCGCGGGCGTGTAGGAGTGGTTGGGCTGCATGAACTGGGTGATGCGCCAGTAGAGATCCTCGCCGTCGGCCTTGCGGGCGCCGCCGACCACGAAGCCCGACGGGTGCTGGATGATCTCGAATTTCGGCATCGTGTCCTCGCGCACCCAGCGCACGCGATCGTTCTTCACCACCTGGTCGCCCAGCGCCGCGCCCTTCGCGAGCACGTCGGCGTAGGCGGCGGCCTGCGGGATCGCCATGTGGGCGAAGGAGAAATGGGCGGTGTCGATGGCGCCCTCGACGGCCTGGGCCCAGTTGCACTGCTGCAGCTTCTTGGAGACGTAGCGGTGGCTGCCCGGCAGCAGCGCCAGCTCCATCGCCGGCAGTTCCGGCATGCGTTCGGCCGGGCCCATGTACGCCCAGATCATGTCGCCCCACTCGCGGGTCGGGTAGGCCTTGATCGAGACCTTGTGGCGGAAGTGGGAGTCCGGCGGCAGCGTCGGGATCTCCATGCACTTGCCGTCGACGTCGAATTTCCAGCCGTGATAGACGCAGCGCAGGCCGCACTCGCCGTTGCGCGCCAGATACAGATCCGCACCACGATGTGGACAGCGCGGCTCCACGACGCCGACGCGGCCATTGCTGTCGCGAAACGCCAGCAGCTTCTCGCCCAGTACCTCGATGCGCTTCTGGGCGCCATCGGCCATCGGCAACTCGCGCGACAGCAGCACCGGCTGCCAGAAGCGGCGCATGTAGTCGCCCATCTTCGTGCCGGGACCGGTGCGGGTCAGGGTCTCGTTGTCCTCGCGACTGAGCATCGTCGTCCTCCACGCCGGACCGTCTCGCGCGGCCCTCGCCGGACGGAAGAATGCGCCAGGGCGCGCGACCGGGCAACCCGGGCGCGAGGGCAACCGCGGCGCCAAGATACCGGAGCGGCTTCGAACCGGCGAAGATCGCGCCGGAATGACGGCATCCGGGAGCGCGCCACTCATGGGCGCTAACTTTATGAAGAATAGTTGGCGTACTACTCGAAATGCGAAACCGGTGTCATCCCGAGCGCGGCGAGGGACCTTTTCTCTTTGTTTTCAAGGGCTTTCGGAGCTGCTGGCCCCGCGCAAAGGTCCCTCGACAAGCTCGGGATGACAGACTGTCGATGACAGCGCGGTCGTGAAGGAACGCGTGCGTAATGTTCTTGAAATACACGCTTTAGGCGTAGAGACTGACGGCCGACGGCCGCGCCGCTGCAGCTACGGCCGCGAGCGGTTGAAGACCACCGCGCCGTTGGCTTTGGCGAAGTCCTCCGTGCAGGCGGCACCGGTGCGGCCCTTGAGGCGCGGGTACTTCGCCTCCAGCGCCTCCAGCGTCGTGTTTTCCTTCACCCGCACGTGGTGGACGCAGACCGCGCCTTCCGGAGTCCAGCCGGCCTCGAAGGCCTGGGTCGGGCTGTTGTCGGGCGTCTGGACGCCGAGCTGGTCGTACATGTCGATGCTCATGCCGTCCTTCGTCCACGGCTGGCCATCGCCGCCATAGTCGCCGCGCACCATCCGGACGCAGGCGGCGTGCCGCGGCGCCAGCGACGTGCCGTCGGGGCCATCGGCCCACGGCCGGTAGCCGAACCGCACGCACTTGCCGACCGCCCCCGACGTGCAGGTGAAATCGAGGCCGCCCGCGCCGGTCTTCAGCGGGAAGCCCATGCGGCGACCGTCGGGCCCCTCGCCGCACAGATTGCCCCAGACACCTTGCGGGTTCTGGCCCTCGAAGGTGTGCAGCCAGACGGTTTTGGACTTGTCGTCCGGATCGGGCTCGACGGCGGCGATGCGGATCTTGGTCGGCTGGCCGTCGAAGCGCACGTCGAGCACCGCGCCGACCAGATCCTTGCTGCGCAACGACCGCCCGTCGCCCAAGGTCACGACGATCTCGGTGCCCTCGACGGCGATGGATTTGACGGAAGGCGCCTGGGCGAGCGACGCGGTCGCGAGAAGCGCGGTGCCCGCGAGGGCGGCAAGGATGGTCTTCATGGCGGGGGCTCCGTGTACGCGCGGCGGGTTCGATGGCGCCGACGATATCGCCCCGCAGGTATCGTTGCCATGTCGTCGCGCGGCGGATTTGTTTCGTGTGTGTCGCGGCGGACGATTGCAGCGCGCGCGGCGGTCCCGTCGAGACGGACTACCCCAACGCGGGGAGAGGCCGCGTCGCTCGCCGCGCGTGTCTGCCCGACGTCGAATTGAACGCGACGATCGCCCCCATCGGTCTCTCGTGCGCCCGCCGGATCGAGCCCCGCTCGCGCCGGGCTGCCGGTGGGTACGCCGACGCGGATGGTTCGCGACAAGGGCGTGTCGTGATCCAGCATCCCGTCCAACCGACGCCGATATCACTGCGCCATTATTATTGTTGATAAATACTATTATAGTATGTAATATAGCTCCGAAGGTCAGTGGAGGCCGCCGCGATAAAAGCCAAAGCGTCTGATACGGGAACATGGAAAACGCACCCTCGAGCCACCGGCGTCACCGATACCACGGCGACGTCGTCCGACCATCTTTCGAATAAAATGCGAGCCATGTCCATCGTTTGTCCGACCGCGGTCCGGCGTTTCCGACCCTTGTCCGGACCTCGTCCAGCTCTCGTCCGACCATTGTCCGGCGTGTTTGAGCTCTGTCCGGACGGTGTCCGACACCGT
>CAMDVZ010000331.1 GCA_945878895.1 Caenispirillum bisanense
GGGCGGCGACCGGTGGTTCCAGCGGCGGGACGGCGCGCGAGGTGACCCTCGAAGGCGATCCCGACGCGCCCGAGCCGCTGGAGGGCGACGACCTCGACATCGGCGAGCTGGTGGCCGAACAATTGTCGCTGGCTCTCGATCCATTTCCACGCGCGCCGGGCGCCGCTTTGCCAGCCGATTCCGCGGCCGCCGGCGAGGATGGTCGGCCGAACCCGTTCGCCGCGCTCGCCGGCCTGAAAGCCCGCTTGGCCAACGACCGATGATGCCGCATGCGAAAGCGGGCAAAGCGCTTGCCGCTGTGACCCAATTTCGTTAGGAAGGCGCCCTTGTGACAGTTGAGGGCTGTTTCGCGCCGGTTCGCGGCCGCGTGGCCCGTCAGGAGACCGTTATGGCCGTTCCCAAGAAGAAGGTAAGCCCCTCGCGCCAGAAGATGCGCCGTTCGCACGACGCGCTGGAAGGCTCGGCCTACGTTGAATGCCCGAATTGCGGCGAGCTTTCGCGGCCGCATCACGTGTGTTCGGCGTGTGGCCACTATCGCAAGCGCGAAGTCGTTCCCCAGGCGGTCACCGCCTAGGATCAGGCGCCCATGCCGGCGCTCCACGGGCTCCCGGGATCGTGACTCGCAAGATCGTCGTCGCGCTCGACGGAATGGGGGGCGATCACGCCCCGGAAACAGTGGTCGAGGGCGCGAACATCGCCCGCGAGCGCTATCCCGACGCGACCTTCGTCCTCTACGGTTCGCCGTCGAAGCTGGAGCCGCTGGTCGCCCGGCAGCGCTGGCTGAAGGATTGCTGCCGCGTCGTCGAGGCGGCGGACGTCGTCACCAACGACGACCGGCCGACCGCGGCGCTGCGCAAGCGTCGCACGTCGAGCATGGGCATGGCGATCGGCTCGGTGGCCGAGCGCGAGGCCGATTGCGTGGTGTCGGCCGGCAACACCGGCGCCTTGCTCGCCACCGCGGGCGTGCTGCTGGGAACCCTGGCAGGGGTCAAGCGCGCCGCGCTCGCCTCGTTCGTGCCGACCGTCAAGGGCGAGTCTGTGATGCTCGACCTCGGCGCCAACATCCAGTGCGACGCCAACAATCTGGTCGAGTTCGCGGTCATGGGCAGCGTGTTCGCGCGCTCCGTGCTCGGGCTCGAGCAACCCACCGTCGGTTTGCTGAATGTCGGGGCGGAAGAGGGCAAGGGCAGCGAGACCCTGCGCGACGCCGCCGCTACCTTGCGCCTGGACGGCGTTCCGTTGCGTTTTCACGGCTTCGTCGAGGGCAGCGACATCGGCGCCGGCGTGGTCGACGTGGTGGTGACCGACGGCTTCACCGGCAACGTGGCGCTGAAGACCATCGAAGGCACCGCCAAGCTCTACACCGGCTTCGTGCGCGAGGCGTTCAAGACCTCGACGCTGGCCAAGATCGGCTACGTGCTGGCCAGCGGCGCGTGGAACAAGCTCCGGCAGCGCGCCGATCCAAGGCGCTACAATGGCGGCGTGTTCCTCGGGCTCGACGGCGTCTGCGTCAAGAGCCATGGCGGCACCGACGCACTCGGTTTCGCCTACGCCATCGGCCTCGCGGTCGACATGGTGAAGTTCAGTTTAAACGACAAGGTCGTAGACGAGTTGCGTCGGCTCCGGCTAGCTTTGGGTGAACCGTCCCGGCAAGCGGACGGCACCGCGGGGGGAGCATGATCCGGTCCACGATCGAGAGTTCCGGGTCGTATTTGCCCGAGCGCATCGTCACCAACGACGAGCTGGCGCTCAAGATCGACACGTCCGACGAGTGGATCGTCCAGCGTTCGGGCATCCGGCAACGCCACGTGGCCGCCGACGGCGAGTTCACGTCGCATCTGGCGACCAGGGCCGCCGACCGGGCGCTCGCCCGGGCCGGCATGGCGGCCGCCGACATCGACCTGATCGTGCTGGCGACGGCGACCCCGGACCAGACATTCCCCGCCACCGCGACGAAGGTCCAGGCCAACCTCGGCATGACGCGGGGGGCGGCATTCGACGTCCAGGCGGTATGCTCGGGCTTCGTCTATGCGCTCTCGGTCGCCGACAGCATGATCAAGTGCGGAATGGCGGGCACGGCGCTGGTGATCGGGGCAGAGACCTTTTCGCGCATCCTCGACTGGAACGACCGCGGCACCTGCGTCCTGTTCGGCGACGGTGCCGGCGCCGTCGTGCTGAAGGCGGCCCAGGGGAACGGGACGTCCGCCGACCGGGGCATTCTCGCGCACACCCTGCATTCCGATGGCAGGCACCACGATCTTCTGTACGTCGATGGCGGCCCCTCGACCACCGGCACCGCCGGTTTCCTGCGCATGCAGGGGCGGGAAGTGTTCAAGCACGCCGTCGCCAATCTCGCGTCGGTCGTGGCCGAGACGATGGGGCAGGCCGGGCTGGGGCCGGAAAACCTCGACTGGCTGATTCCGCATCAGGCGAACCAGAGGATCATCGACGCGACCGGCCGCAAGCTTGGCTTGTCGGCCGACAAGGTCGTCGGCACGGTCGATCGGCATGCCAATACGTCTGCGGCGTCGCTCCCGCTGGCACTTGATGCGGCGGTGTCCGACGGTCGCATCAGGCGCGATCAGCTTCTGCTCCTGGAAGCCATGGGTGGCGGTCTTACGTGGGGAGCCAGCCTCGTTCGCTGGTAGATGCCGGGTCGAGGCGGACGCGCGCCGGAAAATCTCAGGAAGAATCTCCAAGTGGCTTGATTCATTGGATAATTTACACTTTTCTTTGCTGTAATCTTAATTATTAAAAAAACTATTCATATAATTGAAAATTAATGATATTTTGTGATTCTTGAAGTGATTGTTATGAATTTGGTTGAGCCTGATTTGTTCTTGGAAAGTAGCGTAGATTCAATGTCTAAGCCTCACTTTCATCGTTGACGTAACACCTCTCTTAGAATATGGTTTAAGAGGGGATAGGGGAAAGCTGTATGGAACAGCGAACGATCACGCGTGCCGATCTAGGCGAGGCTGTGTTCCAGGAAGTGGGACTTTGCAGGAACGAGTCTGCGGAACTTGTCGAGGTCGTGCTCGACGAGATTGCCGGCGCACTTGTCCGTGGCGAACCGGTGAAGATCTCCTCGTTCGGGAGTTTCGCCGTGCGAGACAAGGGTCAACGGATCGGTCGCAATCCAAAAACCGGACAGGAAGTGCCAATCCTGCCGCGGCGTGTACTCGTCTTCCGCGCGTCGAACGTGCTCAAGGCACGGATCAATAATCTGCCAATAACAGATGATGATGATGTGGAAGGTGAATGATGGCCATAGCCACGATGCCGTTGATGGAACGGCGCGTCGAGAAGTCGGCGCTGGCGTTCCGAACGATTAGCGAAGTCGCGACCGAACTCGATGTTCCGCAGCATGTCCTGCGGTTCTGGGAAAGCAAGTTCACGCAGGTCCGTCCGCTGAAGCGCGGTGGGGGCCGTCGCTACTACCGGCCCGAAGACGTCGACCTGCTGCGGCGCATCCGCTCGCTCCTTTACGACGACGGCTACACGATCAAGGGCGTTCAGCGCTTGCTGAAGGAAGGCCGTGGCCGTCTCGGTGGTCGCGATGCCGGCGACCCGGTCGACGCGCCGCGCCTGGTCCAGAACGAGCCGACGGAGATGCGCCAGCCGATGCCGCGCACCGGTCCGCAGCCGGCGACCACGCTGCCGCGCTCGATCGGCAAGCTCGACGCGGGCAAGCGCGGGGAGATCGAGAACGTCCTCGAGGATCTGCAGAACGCGCTGGAGATGCTGCGCTGGACCCTGCACGATCACGAGGACTGAAGCGAGGTTTGGCTCCCGCATGCGAACGCCGCCGGCGAAAACCGGCGGCGTTCCGCGTTTTAGGGCGGCAGGAGCGATCAGCGCCGTTGAAATCGTCGGGCGCGAAAGGCTATGAAGGGTTTCGTCGTCGCCGGGAGGCGCCGACACGGTCGGGGCGTAGCGCAGCCCGGTAGCGCATCAGTCTGGGGGACTGAGGGTCGTCGGTTCAAATCCGGCCGCCCCGACCAACTAACTTTCCACGCCGCATGGCGCCGCAACGCCGCCGGTTACTTCACGATGCAGGCGTCGCCCACGATCCGGACGCGCGCCACTGTATCGGGTCGCGGCGAAACCTTGCACGAGAAGGCGGCGGTGCGCTCGGGGCCGAGAACCGTGATGGCCCGCGCGGCGCCGGACAGGCGGATCAGCGCGCCATGCTCGATGGTGGCTTCCGTCACCACCAGTTCGGCGAAACTCACCGTCGGGACCAGACGCTGGGGCGGCTTGGGCGGTTCGCCGCCGTCGAGAACCGCGTAGGCAAGAAGTGCCAGCGGCGCGCCGATCGACAGCGTGATGGTGGACAGGCTGTGGGACATGCTGCGTTGCCTCGATGTGGGTCGATGGACGAGGTCAGGTCGCCGGCGTGGTCGGGAAGTTCTTCCGGAACTCCTGCATGCGCTGCACGGCGACATCGAGCTCGCGCGTCCAGGCGATGACGATGCGTCGCATCTCGTCGGCCCGTTGCAGGAGGCTGACCTCCGCGATGAAATCCTCGCGCTCCTGGAAAAAGTGCAATTGCTCGACGAGGCCAACCCGGGCAGCGCGCATGGTCTCGACGACCTTGGTCGTCTGTTCCAGCTCGAGACGCCAGTTGGCGATCAGCCGCTTGCGTTCGTCGGCGTTGATGTTGCCGTGCGAGCCGCTTTCGAGCCGCTTCAGGTGCCGCTCGGCTTTCTGGATCACCTTGCCCCCGAGCACGGTGAGCTCGCCGTTGTCGGCGACCCGCTCGAGCAATCGGGCGACCAGCGATCGGTTCTGGTCGACCTGCCGCTTTGCGTCGCGCGGATCGAGCAGCTCCCGCATGCGTGCCACCATCAGCGTCTGGCGCTTCTCGGTCTGATCCCACAGCTGGCGCACGCCGGCATACTCGTCGATGAAGCGCAGACGTGTGTGGACGGTGTCGTCGCGCGTGGCCGACTGCGGAGCCGCGATGGGGTCGAGGTGCTCGGCCGGCGTGGTTTGTGCCCACGAAAGGGAGGTCGGAAGAAGCAGGGCACCCAGGATTGCAAGGATCGATGTTCCGGGTGCCCTGGGCGAGTTCGACGGCATCATGATGATCTCCCGCCGGATATGGCGTGGAACGCAATGGATTGAACGATATGGGTGATAATTTCAGAAATAACCTTTGTTGTCAATATATTAGAACGTAATTCTAACTTATGAAATCGAAATTAGCAGGTGACTTTCAGTTTCTAATATATTGAAAAACAAGGATTTCTTGACCTACTAGTCGCAGGCGGCGAGTTCCGCATCGATCAGGGCTCGTCCTTGAGAGGTCAGTTTGCAAACCAACCAGTCAGCCTAAAAACAGCAGTTGGGTTTCCCGGCGCCGGAGATTTCCGGCGCTTTTTCCCTGTCCGATTGTGTGTGTCGGGTGTCAGGCCATGGCCTGGAGGCGTGGCGGAGCGCGCAACTGGCGTCCCTTGAGCCATGCCCGCAGGGCGTGGGC
>CAMDVZ010000332.1 GCA_945878895.1 Caenispirillum bisanense
TCGGTGCCGGTCGGTGCCGGATTGGCGCCATCGACGCGCTGCAGGGGTTGGCCGAACTCGACGACCTTGTAGCTCTTCATCCGCTGATCCCTCCGATTGATTGAGCGGAGTGTAGAGCGGATTTCATGGCGACGGAATCGCGGTATGACGCCTGGCGATTTCCTGCCTTCGCGGCCCGTTCAACCCCGTGCTAGGCTTTCCCGGCTAGTCATCGGAGAGATTGAGCATGTCGCGGTTGTGGCTGGTGGTCGCGTGTCTGGCCGCGCTGTCGTCGTTGGCCTTCGCGCAGCAGGCGACGATGACTCGGGACTGTCCGGATTGTCCCGAACTCGTGCGCATCGCGGCGGGCGGGTTCACGATGGGCGTGCCGGCCGGGGAGGAGGAACGCGAGAACGTGCCCCGCAGTTCCGGGTTTGGGCGTGGACGCAGCACGAGGTGACGATCGCCTCGCCGTTCTGGCTGGGCCGCAACGCCGTCACGCGCGACGAGTTCGCGGCCTTCGTGGCGGCGACCAATCATCGGACCGGCGACTCCTGCCACGTGCCTGGCGCGGACGGGACGTGGCGGGATGTTCCTGGCCGAACGTGGCGCGCGCCGGGCTTCGCTCAGACCGGACGGCATCCGGTCGCGTGCGTGTTTTGGGACGACGCGATGGCTTACGTGGCGTGGCTGTCGAAGACGACCGGCAAGACATATCACCTGCCGAGCGAGGCCGAATGGGAATACGCCGCGAGGGCGGGCACGCGTACGGCGCGGTTCTGGGGCGATGGTCGGAACGAAGCGTGCCGGTTCGCCAACGTCGCGGATCAAACCGGCGCTGCCACTCTGGGCTGGAACAAGGCGGCTGTCTTTCAGTGCACCGACGGGCACGCCTACACCTCGGCGGTTGGATCGTTCGAGGCCAACCCCTGGGGGCTTCACGACATGCTCGACAACGTTTTTCAATGGACCGCCGATTGCTGGAACGGCAACTACCTGGGCGCACCCGCCGATGGACGGGCAAGGACAACCGGCAACTGTGCCGAGCGCGTGACGCGCGGCGGCTCCTGGGACACCCTTCCGAGGATCGTCCGCGCGGCCAACCGCGGCGGGGGCTCCACGGCGATCCGCAATGGCAAACGCGGCTTCCGGGTGGCCCGAACCGACTAGACTTTCCCCGGATGGCCCGCTCGGGGGAGAAGAGCATGTCGCGGTTCTGGCCGGTAGTTGCGTGTCTGGCCGCGATATCCTCGCCGGTGTTCGCCCAGCAGACGACGCGGGACTGTCGGGATTGTCCCGAGCTCGTGCGCATTGGTGCCGGCGGTTTCACGATGGGAGCGACCCTCGCCGAGGAGGAACGCGAGGGCACGCCCCGGCAAGATCGCGGCGAGACATCGCCGCTGCACGAGGTGATGATCGGTTCGACCTTCTGGCTCGGCCGCGCCGCCGTCACGCGCGAGGAGTTCGCGGCTTTCGCGAAGGCGACCGGCCACCGGACCGGAGACGCCTGCCATGCCTACGGCGCCGATCGCAAGTGGCGCAACATTCGGGGCCGGACGTGGCGCGCGCCGGGCTTCGCGCAGACGGGACGGCACCCCGTCGTGTGCGTGTCGTGGGACGATGCGACCGCCTACGTCGTCTGGCTGTCGAAAGCGACCGGAAAGACCTACCGTCTGCCGAGCGAGGCGGAATGGGAATACGCGGCGCGCGCGGGCACGCAGACGGCCCGGTTCTGGGGCGATGGCCGCGACGAGGCGTGCCGGTTCGCCAACGTCGCGGATCGAACCGGAGCGACCAGGCTCGGCTGGGACAACAAGCCCGAGACGGTGTTTCGATGCACCGACGGGCATGCCCATACTTCGCCGGTCGGCTCGTTCCCAGCCAACCCGTGGGGGCTTTCCGACATGCTCGGCAACGTCTGGCAATGGACGGCCGATTGCTGGAACGAGACCTATCGGGGCGCCCCCGCCGATGGAACGCCGTGGACCAGCGGCGACTGCGCCCGGCGCGTGGCGCGCGGCGGCTCGTGGAGCGACCTTCCCTGGAGCGTCCGCGCGGCCAATCGCGGCTGGGGCATCGCGGGAAGCCGCAGCGACGAGAACGGATTCCGGGTCGCTCGAAGCGATTAGGCGGCAACGCGCGAAAGGGCGCCGCGGTTGCCCGCGGCGCCCCATCCGGGCAGCGAAGTCGGGAAGGGGAGGAAGCCTACTCCGCCGCCTGCAGGACCGGTTGCGCGGCACTTGCCACGGGGATGACGCGCGGCTTCTTTTCCTCGGGCACCTCGCGCAGGAGGTCGACGAGCAGCAAGCCGTTCTCGATGCGCGCGCCTGTCACGCGGACGTGGTCGGCGAGCTCGAAGCGGCGTTCGAAGGCGCGCGCGGCGATGCCGCGATGCAGGTAGGTCACGTTGGCTTCGGCGGCCGGCTGGACCTTGCCGGCGACTTTCAGGCCATTCTCCTGCTGCACGATCTCGATGTCGGCCTCGGTGAAGCCCGCCACGGCGAGCACGATCCGGTAGCCGGACTCGCCCAGCTTCTCGATGTTGTAGGGCGGGTAGCCGCCGCCGGTGGCAACGTCGTTGCCGGCGGTGTCGAGCAGCTGGAACACGCGGTCGAAACCGACGGTCGAGCGGAACAGCGGGGAAAAATCGAGCGAACGCATGGGTCATCCTCCATCGAGCGATGTCTGTGTAGCCCCCTCGCGGGCGGCCGGTTGGTTTGTCGCCGCCCCGTCATGGGCTCGGCGATGAACAGCAGATGGGGACGCCCGAAGGCGATTCAAGAGGGGATGTTTTCGAATCGCGGCCACCCCGCGCGCGGTGGTCCGCACACGGAATACGACGTTCCGTCCGCGCGGCCGGAAAGCCCGTCATGACGCGAAGTAGCGCGCGACGCTCCAGTCCAGGGCGGCCACGAAGCCAAGCTTCTCGCAAATCCGGACGGCGGCCGGATTCTCCTTGTCGACCATGATCGTGGCCCGGGCGACCCCGTCGCGCGCGGCGTCCTGGACCAGCGCCGCGAGGAGGCTTCCAGCATGCCCTTTGCCGCGCAAATCGGCCGGCACGTAGACCGGATCGATGGCGATCGCGTCCTCGAAGCGGTGCGCGACCGCCCCCAGCGCCACCGGCTGGTCGTCGACCGTGACGACGAGTTCCTGGCGCAGGTCGTGGAGGCGCCGCATCCGCTGGCGGGCGGCGATGTCGCCCTCGGGCGTGCGCGTCGCGGCGATCGTCTCCTCGTCCAGCGCCGCCAGCCAGTCGCCCAGCATCGCCAGCTCCTCGCCCATCGCGGGCCGGCTTTCGCGCATCGGGTCGGGCTTCTTCAGATCGGCGACGGCGAGCGTCATGACCTGGCCGTAGGTGCGTGTCTTCAGCGGCCGGTCGCGCAGCAGCAGATGCGTCATCGACGCCTCCACCTGGTCGAGCGGTCCCGCGACCTCCGCCACCTCGCGCGGCGCCGCGCCCGCCAGCACGTTGAGCAGGCCGTCGAGCTCGTGCGGCGCGTGCAGCAGCAGCGTGCCGTTCCAGAGCAACGTGACCGTCGCGATCACCGTCTGGGTGTCGGCGTCGGGATCGACCAGCACGGCCCCGACCCAGGTGGCCTGATATGTCCTGCCGTCGTCCTCGATCCCACCCTGGCGCAGGCTGTCGCGCAACGCGATGGGCGTGTCGGGGCGACCGGCGAGGAAGGCGTCGAGCATGGCCTCGTCGCCCTCGCGCAGCACGCGCAGGCGCAGGTCGAGTTCGCCGCCGGAGGGCGCCTCGTCGTCGATCTGGCGCGCGCCGCCGGCGTTGAAGGTCCGCGACGTCGTCATCTCGGGCATGGCGTTCTCCAGCGAAAATCCGCCCCCATCGTGACCGATTCGCGGGCCGGATCAACCGTGCCGTTGCGACTCAGTACCGGACGATCGCCCAGTCGCCGATCCGCGCGTAGCCCAGCGCTTCGTAGGCGCGTTGGGCCGGCCGGTTGTCGACACCGGTGAACAGCACCGAGCGCGCCGCGCCGGCCGCGCGCGCGTCGAGCAAACGGCCGGCCACGACGGCACGCGCCAATCCCCGGCTACGCGCGTCGGGTGGCGTGTAGACGCCGCCGACCTGGACGACGTCGGGCAGGGCCGCGTTGAAGCCCGAGAACGCCCGTATCGCGCCATCGCTCTCCGCGACCCAGCCGCGCTTCTCGGCCAGCGAGGACGCCATCTCGCTGGCCGCCTCCGCCCGCGTGCGGTCGTCGGCTTCGAGATTGAACGCCTCGGTCAGATAGGCGACGCGCCATGCCGTCAGCAGGGGCAGGTCGTCGGCGCGGATTGGTCGCACCGACATCGTGCCGGCCGCCAACGCTTCGGGCACGCGCAGCGCGTCGAGATCGAGACCGTAGAGCGTCTCGTTGTCGGCGCGTCGCGCCGGGCGCTCGCGCAGGCGCGGCGAACGCAAGCATGCGCCGACCTGGTCGCGCTGGCCGATGACGCCGTTGACCGGCAGGCCGGACTCTTCGATGGTTGCGTCGAGCAGGGGACGGACATGGTCCTCGGGCGCGTCGGCGAGTGGCATGACGAAGCCGCTCCAGTAGTGGGCGACCACGCCGACGATATCCTCGCCGTCGAACGCCGCGGCGTAGACGCCGCCGTAGCGCTGGCTGGCGAAGGCCATGCCGGCGCGCGCGAGATTCGAGCGCTGGAAGATCGTGTCGTCGGGACGGCGTGCGTACCACGCGTCCAGGCACGACTCGTCGCCGGCGCCGAGAATGCGGATGTCGATCATGGCGGGCTCTCCGGTGGGGAGCCACGCGCCGGGCGCTCGGGGGCGAAAAGCCCGAAACGAAAACGCCCGGCGAGCGGCCGGGCGTTGGGTGGTTCCCGTGGCGGGAACGCGCCTGGCGTTACGAGGTCGGCTGACCGATCATGCCGAACTTTTCCTTGAACCGGCTCATGCGGCCGCCGCGATCAACCAGCTTGCTGACGCCGGTCCAGGCGGGATGGGTCTTCGGATCGATGTCGAGACGCATCGTGGCACCGGGCTGGCCCCAGGTGGAACGGGTCTTGAAGGCGGTCCCGTCGGTCATCACGATGTTGATCTCGTGATAGGCGGGGTGAAGCTTGTCTTTCATGGCGATCTCCGGCGCAAGGCGCGGCTTATACAGGAGCGTTTCCACCGGAGCAAGCGGCGCGGGACGGGTGATCGGGGCAATCGGGTGAACGCCGTTCCGGCTCCCCGGGCAGCTGTCGCGTCGATGGAATCCGTGCCGATGTCGCACCGTCCGGGAGCGCCGCACTCCAGCGGCGCTCGTGGCGAACGTCCTCGATGGCCCACGCGACGGCGAAGATGCGACACTGGAGTGGCGCGCGCCCGGGTTAGGACAGTCGCCAGGATAACAGCTACGATTTATCGCTCTTGCGCGGGACGATGGCGTAGTTCCATTCCGGATGGAAGGCGTCGCCGCGAAGGTCGAGCGTCTTCATCTGGACATCGCTGACGCGGATGCCCTTCTCGTAGGTCC
>CAMDVZ010000333.1 GCA_945878895.1 Caenispirillum bisanense
GTAGCCGATCTTCTCCCACGTCTGCATCCAGCGATCAAGATCGGCGCCCGCCAGCAAGCGTTGGCGAAGCGCGTTTTCACCACCGAGCAACACGGGACCCGGCTCGCCCGTCGCGCCCTGCCGCATCAGGGATTTGAGCCACCAGTCCAACAGGAACACGACGGTGCGGTAGTCGTTCTCGGCTTCGTCGCCGCGTCGGCCGACCTTCTCGGCGAAGCCATGCATCGCGCCGACATCGAGCGTCGGCAGCTGATCGAGGATGGCGAACAGTTCCCGATACACCTTGAGGCCACCCGCGCGGGCCAACTCGAGTGCGCGGCCAATGCTTCCCTCGGCCAACCCCGCAAGCGCGCGCTGCTCGGTCTCGGGTATCGTCGGCATGTTCCTGCCGAGCAGCCCGACCACGGTGTCGTCCGGCAACGGACGCAGCGTCAGGACGCGACAACGCGAGCGGATGGTCGGCAGCAATCTTCCCGGAGCGTGCGCGATCAGGAGCAAGGCGGCGCGCGGCGGCGGCTCTTCCAGAACCTTCAGGACCGCGTTGGCCGCGTTGCGATTCATCTCGTCCGCGGCATCGACGATGGCGACCCGCCAACCGCCTTCCGCCGGCGTGAGGCGCATGAACTGGCCCAACTCGCGCACGTCGTCGATCACGATCTCCGTCCGCAAGCGGCCGCGATCGTTCACGCCCCGTTCGACGACCTGCAGATCGGCGTGTCCACCGACCGTCACCCGGTGCGCGCCCGGCGACGCGATATCGGTGGCGATGCTCCCGGGCGCGCCACCGAACAGCCCGCCACCATGGTCGCCGACCAGCAGAAACCGCGCGAATCGGTGCGCCAGCGTCGCCTTGCCGATACCGCGCGGCCCCGCGATCAGCCACGCATGCGGGAGTTTGCCGGAATTGAACGCGTCGAGCAGCGTGCGCTCGGCGGATTCATGGCCGAGCAGGTCGCCGTTGCATCGCGGCGTCGGCCACGGCGTGGCGAACTCGGTCGCCTTCTCGGGCCGTTTGGCCATCAGCCCGCACCCAGCCGCGATCGCACGGTATCGCAGACCGCCACGGAAATCGCCTCGATCGAACCGGTGGCGTCGACGATGGCGCAACGGGCTGGCTCCGCTGCGGCAATATCGAGAAAGCCGGCGCGCACCCGCTCGTGGAACGCATGGCCGAGGCGCTCGAACCGGTCCTCGACGCCTGGACGCGCGCGGGCACGCGCCAGGCCAACCGGGACGGGAAGATCGAGAACCAGCGTCAGGTCGGGGCGGAAATCGCCCACCGCCAGTTCGTACAGCCGGGCGACGACGGAGCGGCCGAGGCCGTGCGCCTGGCCCTGGTAGGCCATCGTCGAATCGGCGAAGCGATCGCACAAGACCCACGTGCCTCGCGCCAGCGCCGGCCATATGGTCCGCGCCAGATGATCGCGCCGCGCCGCGAACATCAGCAACGCCTCGGTCGTGCCATCCCACGAATCCACGGAACCCTCGACGACGAGTTTGCGGATCGCCTCGGCGCCCGGCGATCCCCCCGGTTCGCGGGTCGTGACGACCTCCCGTCCCGCGACGCGCAGTCGTTCCGCCAGCAGCCTGACCTGCGTCGACTTGCCCGCACCCTCGCCGCCCTCGAACGTGATGAATTTGCCGCGCGGCGGGCGGCCGGGATCGCTCACCCGACCCAACCGAACAGATAGTGCCTCAGCACGCCGACCGCGCGGCCCAGGGCGCCAAGGCGCGGAACGTCGGCGCCGGCGAACAATGGGTATTCAACCGGCCGGGCGCCGGGCGCGGAGGTCACCACCGCTTTGCCGATCTGGTCGCCGCGCCGGATCGGCGCCTTGACCGGACCATCGTACTGCACGGTAACGCGGACCTGTCCTTCCTGACCGGCCGGCACGGTGGCGGCGATTGTACGCGCGGTGACCAGCGGTACTTTCTTCGCTTCGCCGAGCCAGACATCGACCTCCAGCACCGTGTCGCCGGTGCGGAATGCCGTCCGGTTCGTGTATTCCCGGAAACCCCACTCCGTCAGACGCGCCGATTCCGACGCGCGGGCACGCATGTCGTTAAGGCCGTTCACGACCAGGATCAGTCTTCTGCCGTCGCGGCTGGTCGAGGCGGTCAGGCCGTAGCCGGCTTCTTCGGTGTGTCCGGTCTTGAGGCCATCGGTGCCCGGCGTGATGTTGAGCAGCCGGTTGCGGTTCTCCTGGCGGATATTGTTCCAGGCGAACTCCGTCACCGCGTAGTACCGGTAGTGATCCGGAAAATCGAGAATGGTTCGCTTCGCCAGGGTCGCCATGTCCCGCGCGGTCACGAGCTGGCCCTCGGCCGGCCAGCCGCTGGCGTTCTTGAAGGTCGAGTTCGCCATGCCGAGTTCGCGCGCCTTGCGGGTCATGCGGGCGGCGAAACTGTCTTCGGTGCCGCTCATCCCCTCGGCGACGACGACGCAGGCATCGTTGCCCGACAAGGTGATGATGCCCTTGATCAGGTCGTCGACGCTGATTTCCGAACCGACCTCGACGAACATGCGGGAGCCACCCATCGCGCGCGCGCGCTCGCTGACCCGGAATTTCGTGTCCAGTTTCAGCCGTCCCGCCTTCAACTCCTCGAAGACGATGTAGATCGTCATCATCTTGGCCATCGACGATGGCACCATTGGCTTGTCGGCGTCCTTGAACAGCAAAACCGTGTCGGTGGTTGCATCGATCAGATAGGCCTGTCGCGCCAGCGTGCCGATGCCGATCTGAGAGGGCGGGAGGGCTTCCGTCGCCGCCGGTGGGCGCGAGGCGAGCTTGGCGGGCTTCATCACCCGACCAGGCGGTTTCGCCGGCGGTGTCTGCTGCGCGTGAACCATCGCGCCGACGGCCATCGACAGGCCGATCGTCAACCCCGCCGCGACAATCGATTTTTTTCCGAGGCGCATTCCGCGCTCCTTTCGTGCGGCCTAGTCGCTGACGATGCGAACGTCCTTGTAGCCGCCCTGCTGGATCCGACCGGCGGTGCCTTGCGCGGCGTCGGCGCTGACATAGGGCCCCAGCCTGACCCGGTAAAGAGTCTGGCCTCCGGTCGTGGTCTGCGTCACCCCGCTATCGCCGAATGTCGCCAAGGCGGCCCGCAGCCTTTCGGCGTTGTCCACGCTGCCGAAAGCACCAGCCTGGACGAAATAGCCGCCGCGCTGAGCGGTATCTGGTTTCGCCGTCGCGGGAGGCGCTGCTTGCGGCAGGGGAACCGGCGCCCGCTGTGGAACCGGCGATGCGACGGGCGCGGGGGCCGCGGCGACCACCGGGCCGGACGGCGCGACGCCGCGCAAGACGGCGGTTTGTTCCGCGATGCTTCCACCACGCTCGGCGATCTCGCGTACCGCGCGGCTCTCGCGCTCCATCAACTCGACCCGCACGTTGCCGACGCCCGCGCCGATCATGTCGATGTCGGCCGCGGCGATCCGCGACAGGTCGATGATCCGGTTGTGGGCGAACGGACCGCGGTCGTTGACGCGAACCACGGTGACTTGGCCGTTGTCGGTATTGGTTACCCGCACCACGCTGGGCATCGGCAAGGTACGATGGGCCGCGGTGTGGGCATACTGGTCGTAGACTTCGCCGTTAGCCGTGCGCTTGCCGTGGAAGCCCGGACCATACCACGACGCCTTGCCGGTTTGCCGGTAGCTCGAATCTTCGGCCGGCGTGTAGGTCTGGCCGCCGATCGTATAGGGCTTGCCGACCTTGTAGGTGCCTGCCGATGTATCGGGGCCACCGCCGCGCTGGCCGCCGCCGCAGGCGGCCAACGACAACGCGGCCATGATCGCCGCGGGTGCCGCCAGGCGGCGCCAATGTCGGAAATTCACGCGAGCCTCCCGTTCATATGCCACCCGTCGAACCATAACATAGCGCAACCCCGACCGGATCAACCGGGGGCGCCGATACGGTCGAGCAGCAGGCCGACCGACAGCGCGAAGAAATCGGACTGGTTCCAGCGCGTGATGGCCCGGAAATTCACGGTCGTGCGATAGACCCGTCCGCCGGCGCCTTCGGGCGTCACGATGCGACCGCCGGCGGGTGCCGCCACGCCAGCCTGCCCCGTCACCTCGTCGCCCCAACGCTGCTGGTTCTGCCAGCCCGCTTTGCGCATGTAGTTCGCGGTCGAGGCAAATACATCCGCGCGCGAATTCCAGATGTCGCGTCGACCATCGCCATCGCCGTCGACGGCGGAGGCGAGAAAACTCGACGGCATGAACTGACACTGCCCCATGGCGCCCGCCCACGAACCCAACATGCGTTCGGGCGCGATATGGCCGCCGGCCAGTATCTTCAGGGCGGCAATCAGCTCGGCCCGGAAAAAGCGCGGCCGACGCCCGTTGAAGGCAAGCGTTGCCAGCGCCGCGATCACGTTGAAGTCTCCCATCCGGGTGCCGTAGTTGCTCTCCACGCCCCACAGCGCCACGATCAGTTCGGGCGGCACGCCATAGGCGGCGCCGATCCGGTCCAGCAGAGCCCGGTTCTCGGCCAGCAGCTGGCGACCGCGTCCGATCCGGTCCGGCGTCAGGACAAGGTCGTGGTACTGCTGCCACGTCATCTTGAACTCGGGCTGCGAACGGTCAAGCTCAAGCACCCGCTCCACCGGCTCGACGCGCCACAACGCCGCATCGAGCGTGGCGGCCGGCACGCCCTGCCCGGCGGCCTCGGCCCGCACGCCCTGGATCCAGGCGTCGAACGCCGCGTCGCGGGCCTGGGCGCGCGGCGGCGACAGGACGGCGGCGGTCAGACCCAGCAAGGCGGCACGGCGCGCGATCATGACATACCTCGATCAGAGCGATCCCGCCCCATATCACGCCGCTTCGTGGCATCCAAAGGGCATGGTACGACTTGATCGGCGCCCGGCCTGCCGCTACCTGTGGCCCTCCCGGATGGGTGGCCGAGAGGTTTAAGGCACCGGTCTTGAAAACCGGCGTGGGCGCGAGTTCACCGTGGGTTCGAATCCCACCCCATCCGCCACTGTATATGCTTAACTAATTGAAATAACAGATCTTTTTGTCCCGCCTTCAGATCTGTACCACATTCCATACCACTACAGTAATTTGATGGTTGGCCCACTGCGGGACATCTAGTCTCAGCCGGGACCTATCCCAAGCCTCGGCATCATTGACCAGCCGCCTGTCGGTCATTCCCATCGGCCAGCCGGTCGGACACCACCCACACCTAATTGGCTTTTGCTAGGTAGAGTGACAGGCACACTCTCTGTTCAACATATTGAAATAACACAATACATTCTCGGGAATATTCAAACATACCCCCCGAAGACAGCCCCGCCGCGCGGTCTCTAGCAGCCTGTCGGACTTAAAGCATCGTGGGGGATGGTCGGGGATTCCCACGGGAATCGCGTCCGTATAGAATCGTGGGACGGCTTTGCGAAGGAGCGCCCCGCGATGAGCAACTTCCGCCCGACGGACCGCGAGACCAGCTATC
>CAMDVZ010000334.1 GCA_945878895.1 Caenispirillum bisanense
CGACCGGCCACCGACGACGCCCGGGAGCCGCCAAAACGCTGTCCCGAGACATCGCCGGGACGCCCCCGACACGACCGCGCGGTCCGCCGAGGCCCGCCCGGGGCGAACTTTCTCGCCCGTTCACCTCAGTCCGACAGGCTGCTAGCCGGCGCGCCGCTCGACGACGCGGTGTGCGAGCGCCCTCTCCGTGGACCGGGTATCCCGCCGGAGCGCGGCGCTGGAAGGCGACACGCAACCCCCGTCGGTGGCCGCCGTCATGGGTGGGATCGCCCGGTGGATTCGGCGCGCGCCTTCCGGAAGCTCGACCGCGGTGGTCGGCGTTGGCGGCACGCCAACGGCCAACCGCATCACCACGCATCACGTTGACGCGCGTCGCCACGAGGCGCTTGCCATTGGCTCGCGGTTCGCGCCCATATGACCGGCAAAACGCGTCACATGGAGTCGTCGATGAACTTGTTGCGCGCGGCCGCCGTCGCGGTGCTGGGCTTCAGTTTGGCGGCGCTGCCGGCCGTCGCGGCCGACCCCGATCCCAAACAATGGGACAGGGTGGTCGCCGCCGCGAGGGGCCAGACTGTCTATTGGAACGCCTGGGCCGGCAGCCCGCGCACCAACGAGTATATCGCGTGGGTCGGAGTGGAGGTGAGGACACGCTTCGGAATCGCGCTGGAGCACGTGAAGTTGTCGGACACGGCCGAGGCGGTGGCGAAGGTCGTCGCGGAGAAGGCCGCCGGCCGCACTACGGGCGGCACGGTCGACCTGATCTGGATCAACGGACCGAACTTCGCGAAGATGAAGGAAGCCGGCCTGCTATTCGGACCATGGGCCGAAAGCCTGCCCAACTTCCGCTACGTCGATGTCGAGGGCAAGCCGGCGGTGCGCAGCGATTTCACCGTGCCGACCGGCGGATACGAGGCGCCATGGAACATGGCGCAGATTGTGTTCTTCCACGACGGCTCGCGCGTGGCTTCTCCCCCAAAGACCGCCAGGGCGCTGCTCGACTGGGCCAAGGCCAATCCGGGCCGGTTCGCGTTTCCCGACCCGTCGAACTTCCTCGGCGCTACCTTCCTCAAGCAGGTGCTGACCGAACTGACGCCTGACAAGACGCGACTGCTCCAGCCGGCATCCGATTCCGATTTCGAGCGCCTGACGGCGCCGCTCTGGGCCTATCTCGACGGATTGACGCCGTCCCTGTGGCGCTCGGGCAAGGCCTACCCGAAGAACGGCACCGACCTGGTGCGTCTGATGGGCGACGGCGAGATCGATATCGGCCTCTCGTTCGACCCCGCCGAGGCGAGCGTGGCGATCGCGCGCAAGCAGCTGCCGTCCAGCGTCCGCACGCTGGTGTTCGAAGGCGGCACGATCGGCAACGCGAGCTTCGTCGCCATCCCGTTCAACGCGGCCAACAAGGAAGCCGCCCTCGTGGTCGCGGATTTCCTGCTTTCGCCCTTGGCGCAGCTGAAGAAGCAGGATCCCGACGGCTTCGGTGGCTTCACCGTGCTCGCCATGTCTAGGCTGTCGCCCGACGAGCGCGAGGCGTTCGCCGCCCAGACGCGCGGCGTCGCCACGCTTTCGACCGAGGAACTCGGCGCCCATCTGCCCGAACCCCATCCAAGCTGGATGACCCGCGTCGTCGACGCCTGGAAGTCGCGTTACGGCGTCCGGTAGGATGCGGCGTTTGCGTGATGCGTGGTCCGCCGCCGGACGATCCGCGCCCGCCCGCCGCGGCGCGGCCATCCCTTCTCCGCCGACCGTCGGGGGAGAAGCGAGACGTGATTCGCACCCCTTGGAGACCATGGCGTGATCCGCGCCGCGCCGATCCTGACGCTGGCGCTGCTGCTGGGGCCGACGCTGGCGGGGCTTGCGGGGACGGTCCTGCCGGCGTTCGGCTACATGCCGGTGCTGGGTCGTGCGGAGGTGTCGCTGCTGGCGTGGCGCGAATTGCTGGCGACACCGGGGCTAGGGCGCTCGATAGGCGTCGGTGTCCTGGTCGGCTTCGTCACGACCCTTGTGTCGCTGGCGCTCGTGGTGCTGATCGCCGCCACCGCGCACGGCACGCGCGCCTTCGCGTTCGCGCGTCGCTCGCTTTCGCCGCTGCTGTCGGTGCCGCACGTGGCGATGGCGGTCGGTCTGGCGTTCGTCGTGGCGCCCTCGGGCCTGCTGTTCCGGATTTGGGGCGGTTACCTCGGAGGACCGGCGCGGCCGCCCGACCTGCTGATCGTCAACGACCCCTGGGGCGTGGCCCTGATGGCGGGACTGGTGCTGAAGGAAGTGCCGTTCCTCTTCCTGATACTGCTGGCGGCCCTGCCTCAGGCCGATGCCGAACGCGGGCTCGTGGTCGCGCGGACGCTGGGGTACGGCCGGGTCGCGGCGTGGCTGAAGGTGGTGCTGCCGCGCGTTTACCCGCAGATCCGCCTGCCGGTGCTGGCGGTGCTCGCGTACGGTCTGTCGGTGGTCGATGTCGCGCTGGTGCTGGGACCGACCACGCCGCCGACGCTGCCTGTTCAGATCCTGCGCTGGCTTGGCGACCCCGATCTGGCGTTGCGCTTCCGCGCCAGCGCCGGCGCCCTGCTCCAACTCGCTCTCGTCGTCTGCGGCATCGGCCTGTGGTGGCTCGGCGAGCGCGCCACGGCGCGTCTCGCCCGCGGCTGGATCGACGGCGGCGGCCGGCGCGCGTGCGATCGGACGGCGGCCGGGATTGCCTCGATCGCCGGCGGCGCGCTGCTCCTCGTCGTCGCGCTGGCGTTCGCGGCGATCCTGCTGTGGTCGTTCGCGGCCGAGTGGCGCTATCCCGATCCCCTGCCCGCTTCCTTCACGCTCGCCAACTGGGCGACCGAAGGCCGGCGCGCCGGCGCGTTGGTCGGCAACAGCCTGTCGATCGCCGTCCTTGCGTCGCTGGTGGCGCTGGCGCTGGTGGTGGGTTGCCTCGAGAACGAGGACCGGCACGGGCGGCGGCGCGTCGGCGCGGCGCTGTGGCTGCTCTACCTGCCGCTGCTGGTGCCGCAGATCGCGTTCCTGCTCGGCGTGCCGGTCCTGCTGATCGTCCCCGGGCGCGACGAGACGCTGTTCGCCGCCGTGCTCGTCCAACTCGTGTTCGTGCTGCCTTACGTCTTCCTGTCGCTGGCCGATCCGTGGCGCGCGACCGACCCGCGCTACCGGGAGGTCGCCTCCGCGCTGGGCGCCTCGCCGACGCGCACGCTGTGGGCGGTCAAGCTACCGATGCTGCTGCGCGCGCTGCTGACCGCGCTGGCGATCGGCCTCGCGATCAGCTTCGGCCAGTTTCTCGCGACCGCGCTCGTGGCCGGCGCGCGCCTGCCGACCATCACTACCGAGGCCGTGGCGCTGGCGTCGGGCGGCGACCGGCGCACGCTGGCGGTCTATGCGGTACTCCAGACATTGCTGCCGCTGGCGGGCTTCACGCTGGCGCTGTTGATTCCCGGTATCGTGTTCCGGAACCGGCGCGCGTTGAGGACGCCATGACAGGCGCGCCTGTCCCCGACTCCGGCCTGACGCTCGAGGGCGTGCGCGTCGCGCTCCAGGGCCGGACGCTGCTCGCGCTGAGCGACCATGTCGGGCCGAGCGAGGTGCTGACCGTCATGGGGCCGAGCGGCTCGGGCAAATCCTCGCTGCTGGCGTATGTCGCCGGCACGCTGGCGCCGGCGTTCACGGCCTCCGGCGCGGTGTGGCTGAACGGACGACGCCTGAACGGACTGCCGACCGAACGGCGGCGCACGGGGCTGTTGTTCCAGGACGATCTGCTGTTCCCGCATCTCTCGGTCGGCGGCAATCTCGGCTTCGCGCTCCCACCCACCTTGCGCGGACGCGCGGCCCGCCGCGCGGCTGTCTCGCGCGCCCTCGACCAGGCCGGTCTGGGCGGCTTCGCCGACCGCGACCCCGCCACGCTGTCGGGCGGCCAGCGCGCCCGCGTGGCGGAGATGCGCACCCTGCTGGCGGAACCCGAGGCGCTTTTGCTCGACGAACCGTTCGGCAAGCTCGACCAGACGCTGCGCGCCGACTTCCGCCGCTTCGTGTTCGACCACGCCCGCGCCAACCGGCTGCCGGTGCTGCTGGTCACGCACGACGCGGCCGACGCCGAGGCCAGCGGCGGCCGCGTCGTGCGCATCGGCGACACGCCGTGAGAGTCGACATCGTCGTGCCGACGCTGAACGCCGCGGCGACACTGGCGCCCGCGTTGACGTCCGCCCGCCAGGCTTTCGACCGCTGGACGTGCCGGATCGTCGTCTGCGACGGCGGTTCGACCGACAACACGGCTGAAATCGCCCGGGGCCTCGGCGCGGACGTCCTCGCCACGCCGCGTGGGCGTGGCACGCAACTCGCGGCCGGCGCCCGTGGCGATGGCGACTGGCTGCTGTTCCTGCACGCCGACACCGTGCTTGCGGACGGATGGACGACGGCCGTGGCACGTTTCGTCGAGACACCCGGGAACGACGCGCGTGCCGGCTATTTCCGTCTGCGCTTCGATTCCGCATCGCCACGGGCGCGCCGCGTCGAAGCCCTCGCGGCATGGCGCTCCCGTAGGTTCGGACTTTCCTATGGCGATCAAGGCCTCCTGATCGCGCGGACGCATTACGAGCGACTGGGTGGTTACCGCCCCCTGCCGCTGATGGAGGATGTCGATCTCGTCCGCCGGATCGGTCGTCGCAGCCTCGTCGCGATCCCGGTCGACGCGATCACGTCCCCGGTGCGCTACGAACGCGACGGCTGGACGCTGCGCCCGCTGCGCAACCTCGCATGTCTTGCCCTTTACTTCCTCGGCGTGCCGACGCCGGCGCTGGCGCGGCTGTACGGCCGGTGACCCGCCACCTGGTCGTGTTCGCCAAGGCGCCGCGCCTCGGAACCGCCAAGCGCCGTCTCGCCGCGCAGATCGGCGCGGTCGAGGCGGCACGGTTCTATCGCGAGGCGCTGCGCGCGACGCTCGCGCGTTGCGCGCGCGATGAGCGCTGGCGCCTCTGGCTGTGCGTCGCGCCCGACGCGGCGACGGGTCACCGCGCCTGGCGCGCGGCCGGCGGTCGCGCGACGGTGATCGCCCAGGGTCGCGGCGACCTCGGCGCGCGCATGGCGCGGCCGTTCCGGTCGTTGCCGCCGGGTCCCGTCGTATTGATCGGCAGCGACATTCCGGCCATCACCAATCAAGTCCTTGCCGCGGCGTTCCAGGCGCTCGGAACGCACGACCTCGTCTTCGGGCCGGCCCGCGACGGCGGCTTCTGGCTGATCGGCGCCAGACGCCTGCGACCGTGGCCGCGCGACCTGTTTCGGGACGTGCGCTGGTCGACGTCCCACGCCCTTGCCGACACGCGCGCCAACATCGGCCCGCGCCTGTCCGTCGCGTTCGTGGAGACGCTCGAGGACGTCGACGACTCGGACTCCCATCGCCGCTGGAAGGAAGCACGGACGTGACGATCACCCTGCCCGAGGGCTAC
>CAMDVZ010000335.1 GCA_945878895.1 Caenispirillum bisanense
CGCGAGAACTCAAATGCCTACCGCAATCGACCGCCGCCTTACGAGGCGTGAAGCGAGCGACTACCTGACCGAACGCGGCTACCGCGTCGCGCCGACCACGTTGGCGAAATACGCCACCGTTGGCGGCGGGCCGGCTTTCGAGTCCTTCGGACGGAAGCCGCTCTATACCGAGGCTACGCTCCAGGACTGGATCGCCCGCCGCACGACTGGCCCGCGCCGGTCGACCTCGGATCAATCCCATGCCGCTTGAAAACGAAACGCCCCAGCACGGGTTCAAGACGTGCTGGGGCGTAGGCGTCTGTTGCACCCCTTCGCAAAGGAACAACCCCATGAAACTACCGAAGCGGCACCGCCCGCACAACGGCCTCTTGCCACTTTTCGTTTACGCCGAACGCCAGCACATCCGGGCCACCGTGCCCGCGTCCGTCCGGCGCTGGGCACAAGCGCACGGCCTGTCGCCCTCGCGTGCCGCTTTGCTGGCGGACCTCGCGGGTGTCGGCCCCCAAGGCGGTGCCCGATGAACCGCCCCGACGATACCCGCGCGCAATTGCTCGCCGACGCCCTGTGGCTGGCCGGCCATGGCTTCGCGGTGTTCCCGTGCAAGTCCGACAAGACTCCGTGCACCGCGCACGGGTTCAAGAACGCGTCGCGCGACCCTGACAGGGTTCGGGCCTTGTTCGGTCGCAATGACGCCGGATTGATCGGCGTCGCGACCGGCGCGGCGTCCGGCGTCGCGGTGTTGGACTTGGACGAGTACCGAGGGCCGCACGTCGCCGCGTGGTTTGATGCGATCCGCGAGCACGTCCCGGCCACGGTCACGGTGCATACAGAGCGCGGTGGCCGGCATTTGTGGTTCCGCCTTCCTGCGGGCCGAACGCCGCGCCAATCGTCCATCGGCCGCATGGCGCGGCACGTCGATAGCCGAGAGGAAGGCGGCTATTGCATCGCATGGAAGCCGCGTGCGCTGGTACGTGCCGACCTGGCCCCGTGGCCGGCCATCTTGGACCGTGCGCTGGAACGGCCGGAAACGCCCCCGCCAGCGCGTCCGGCTGTGTTCGTGGCCCAGAGCGCCACGGACGGGCGATACGTCGAGGCGGCCGTAAATCAGGCCATAGGCGCGGTGATCGGGGCGGGCGTCGGTTCTCGTAACGACACCCTCAATCGGGAGACGTTCGCGTTGTTGCGGTTCGTCGCCGAAGGACGTGCCACCGAATGCCTGATTGTCGAGGCCATGGCGTTCGCGGGGCAGACGGCCGGGCTAACGCATCGCGAGGTGGCCGCGACCATCAAAAGCGCGGTCGCCGCCCGGAGGGCCACGCCATGAGCGCACACGATGACGACGACGTTGACGCCGCGTTGCGCAGTGGCCGGGAGCAAGCCGACGCGGCGGGCAAGGCAGCCGAGGAATGGGGGCCGCTGGACGCGTCGCTATTCGATCGGTCCGACCACGCGTCCGCGCCGCTTCCCCTCGACGCGTTCCCGCGACCCGTGGCGGACTGGCTGGAAGCCGCCGCCGGGGGTGTCGTCGATCCCGGCATGCTGGCCGTGCCGATGCTGTCCTACACGGCGGCGGCGGTCGGCAATTCCCGCGAAATCGTGACGCCGGGCGGGACGCACCGGGAGCCCTTCGGCATATGGGGAGCGCTGGTAGGCGCGAGCGGCACGCGCAAATCCGGTGCGCTCAAGATACTCGCTCGCGCGGTCGACCCGATTTGCCGCGATATCGAAAGCAAGATGGAGCCGCTTTCCATTTGGCCCGAGCCGCTCCCCGACGTGACACCCGACGGCAATGCAAAGCCATTGCCCGGCGCGCTGGCGTGGCGGCTCCAGTCGATCACGGTCGAGCGCGCCGCCGTGGATGCGGCCCGCAATGGACGTGGCCTGATTATCGAAGGCGACGAACTGGCCGGCGTCGTTCAGGCAATGAGCAAGTACAGCGACAACGGCGGCGACAGGCCGTTTTACCTCTCGGGCTACGATGCCGCCCGGTACTCATACCGTCGCCAGAAGGACAACACGACACTGGTTGTCCCCCGGAACGCGTTGACGCTGGTAGGCGGTATCCAGCCGGAGCGGGTGGCCGTCCTGTTGATGGGCGGTCCATCGGATGGTTTGGCGTCGCGGTTCGTCTACGTCTACCCGCCGCCGGTCCGATGGACTCGCGATACCCGGAGCGAGATGGATGCGACGGCCTTGGAATCGTGGTTGCGGCGCCTGCTGTCGCTCATGCCGGCTGGCGCGATATCCGGCATCCGGTCGCCTGTTCCCGTCTATCTGAACGAAGGCGCCTGGAAGCGATACGCCGACTGGCGCGAGCCCTATGAGGCCGTGCTGTTCGCGTCGCCCGAAAACCGGCTGCGCGAATGGCGCTCCAAGGCGGCGGGCCGCGTGCTCCGGTTCGCCGGAACGCTGTTGCTTCTGTCGTGGGCGAGCGAGTGGCCCGACGCTCCGGTCCCTGACTGTATCGACACCGTTTCCATGGATGGCGCGCTGGCAATCGAGGCATGGGCCGACGCGCATGCGGTCGCGGTCTACGAAAGCGCCGGGTTGTCGCAGACGGAGGCAGACACCCGGATTGTTGCAGCCTTCATCCGGGACGAACGCCTGCCGACGTTCAACCCGCACCACTACCGCAAGCGGCCGGGCCTGCGGCCGATCCTTCACGACGACAGGAAGCGGCGCGAGGCGGTTCTGGAAAGACTGGTGGACGGCTGTCTGCTGAAGCCGGCGCCCTCCCGCTTCGGTGGCGGGGCCGGGCGCATGGCCAACGACTACCGGGTCAATCCGTCTGTGTCGGGGGCTGGCTTTTAGGGCCAATAGGGCCGTTAGGTCGGTCGGCGAAAGCTAACAGCCCTAACGGCCCTAATAGCCAGAGGGTGGCGTGGTGCGTGGATGGACTCCCAAGGCATCGGAACGACCAAAAAGCCGACGGGCGTCACGCCAAACTGTGGTAATTAGATACCGCATGAGCGACGCGTCCAATATCGCAAGAAAATCGCGCGGCAAGCCCTTCGCGGCGGGCAATCCCGGCGGCCCCGGACGGCCGGTGGGATCGCGCAACAACGCGACGATACTGCTCGACCGGATCGCCGAAACAGACGCCGGGGACGTGCTGCGCGGCGTGATCACGGCGGCGAAGGCGGGCGACCTGCGGGCAGCGGAAATCGTGTTGGCGCGTGCGTGGCCTGTCCGCAAGGGCCGCCCTGTGACGTTCGACTTGCCTGAGACGCTCACGACGGACGCCATCGGCGCCGCGCTCGACGCGGTGCTACGGGCGACGGCCGATGGCGCGATCACGCCGGACGAAGCCGCTGCGGTCGCCGCCGTGCTGGAGGTGCGGCGCAAGTCCATCGAGCAAATCGACATCGAGGCCCGGCTCGCGGCGCTGGAGGGGCAAGCCCGTGAGTAGCGCGCTGGTGCGCCGGGTCGCGCGCGCCGAGATGGCCGCGCGTCGGCAGTCGCCGCTCATGGTGGAAATCTGGCGGCTGTCAGATGCTGAACTTCAGGCGGGTATTGCCGAGAACCGTGCGCGGATCGCCAGCCATGAGGCACGCGACGCAGCCGAGCGATTGCTTGCCGTCGGTATGCCCCCAAAGCCAACGACCCACTCCGCCCCTCGTGAGGCCATGCCAGCGTGGCGTCCCGACTCCGCTCCAAGGATGCTCTGACGATGGCAGCGGGCGTCCCGCGCCGCTTGCGTCGGTTGGAGATGCTCAACGGTCGCCCCGGCTGTCGGCCAAGTTTCGGCGAAATCCTGAGCGAAGCCTATCAACGCGCCCGTGCCGGGTTGCCACCGCCGCCGCCTAACCCCGAGAGTCTCGCGCGGATGTCACCGGCGATGCGGGCTGCATGGGCACGCGTGATTGAGGGCCGCAAACAAGATAGCGCAGCCGTTACGACAAACTGAAGGTGCAGACGCGGGCGCCACCGTAAACCTTCACTTTTGGCGATATCCCGCCACCCAAGCCGAAATGGACGCGCTGGGCGACGTATGAGCGGAAGGCCGGGGTTTACGACGTGCTTGCAGAGCGAGCGGACCGGCTGTTCTATCTGGGCGCGTTGCGGGTGGTGGCGCGATGCGAAAAGCATGGGATTCGGCGGCGGAGGTAGGTCGCCCGATCCGGGGGCGGTCCAAGCCGAGGGCTTGCTCCCACGCGTTCCTGTCGACGACGTGCGCGCCCGCCTACGGGCGTCGATTCCAAAGACGCGAAAAATTGTCCACGATGCCGAATGTGGGTTGTGGCATCACTGCCACGGGCGCAACATGGTCGAGCATTCACAGCGGGGGCTAGGTCATGAAAGTTTGGGTCGTTGGGGTCGTGCTTGCTCTTTGTGCCAGTGCCGCCCATGCGCAGAATCAGCGCGGCTATGGTGGATCGCCCTACGGCTCGCCTTATGGAAATGGCGGGTACGGCTACGGAAGCAACAGCCAAGACCACACGGTGCGCGGGTACACCGCTCCAAGTGGCTCCTATGTGCAGCCTTACCGGGCCACGAATCCGAACAACACGCAATATGACAACTACGGAACACGCGGGAACGTCAACCCGTACACCGGAAACACCGGAACACGGACGCCAAAATGGTGAGATGCCGGTGCTTGCAAGCGCTTGGCGTCGTACTGGCGTTCGCTATCACTCCCACGTTCGCGGCCGATCATTCCCCGTGGCTGGATCGGTCGCAGCCAAATAGATGGGAGCAGCTTGCGGAAAGCGGCGGTGGCAAGGCGGCATGCTGTAAGCGTTGCACGAAGGGAGTGCCTTGCGGGAATACCTGCATCGCGGCCAATCGAAAGTGCAAGAGCGGACCCGGCTGTGCGTGCTGACGGGGTGACAAAGCGGACGATGGCGTCGGCACTGTTCTGCGTCTCGATGCTTGCCGCCTGCGGTTCTTCGGACAGCGGAACGTACACGCTCTATCGAAGCTCGCCGATTTCCGAAGGACTGCGGGTACACGTAGCCACGTTCGATTCAGCTGAGGGCGTCGAATACAATCGGGATAATTGTCAGCGGGCCGCCGACCTATTCGGGAGACAGCGTGCCGTGATCAATCGATTTTGGTGCGAGCAGGGGCGATTCCGGCCATGAGGTGCGGGGCGGTGGCGGAGCGGCCGGGTCAATAGAATTGACTCGCAATTCCCGCAAAATCGCAAACGCGACAGGGGTCGAATTACTCGCCCGGCTCCCATCGTCCGGGAGGACCCGAAGCCCTTCGATGCCCCGAGGATCTCGCCGCCGACCTGAAGGCGCGTGGGCTGGGGGTGACCTATGAGGCTCGGACCTAGCCGGACTGGTGCGGGTAGGTGCGCGATCTGATAGCGTCCCCGCGTCAGTCATGGAGGCGGGCGTGCGAAAACGGATTCGGGCGGCGCCGGTTGGTCTGTTGCTGGCGTGCGGCGCTGTGGGGCCGGTGGCTGCCGGGCCGCTGGAGG
>CAMDVZ010000336.1 GCA_945878895.1 Caenispirillum bisanense
CGTCGACTTCCTGAAAGATCCGCAGAAATTCCAGCGGCTTGGCGGCAAGATCCCCAAGGGCTGTCTGCTGGTGGGACCGCCCGGCACCGGCAAGACCTTGCTGGCGCGCGCCATCGCGGGCGAAGCCAACGTGCCCTTTTTCACCATCTCGGGCTCCGACTTCGTCGAGATGTTCGTGGGCGTCGGCGCCAGCCGCGTGCGCGACATGTTCGAGCAGGCCAAGAAGAACGCGCCCTGCATCATCTTCATCGACGAGATCGACGCGGTCGGACGCCATCGCGGCGCCGGCCTCGGCGGCGGCAACGACGAGCGCGAGCAGACGCTGAACCAGCTGCTGGTCGAGATGGATGGCTTCGAGGCCAACGAGGGTGTGATCCTGATCGCCGCCACCAACCGGCCCGACGTGCTCGATCCGGCGCTGCTGCGTCCGGGTCGCTTCGATCGCCAGGTCGTGGTGCCCAACCCCGACGTGGCGGGCCGCGAGAAGATCCTGAAGGTCCATCTGCGCAAGGTGCCGATCGCGCCCGACGTCGAACCCAAGACCATCGCCCGCGGCACGCCGGGCTTCTCCGGCGCCGATCTCGCCAACCTGATCAACGAGGCCGCCCTGCGCGCCGCGCGCCTGGGCAAGCGACTCGTGACGATGCACGATCTGGAGTTCGCCAAGGACAAGGTGTTGATGGGCACCGAGCGGCGCTCGATGGCGATGACTCAAGAAGAAAAGAACCTGACCGCCTACCACGAGGCCGGGCATGCGCTGGTCGCCCTCGTGGTTCCGAAGTCGGATCCGCTGCACAAGGTCACGATCATTCCGCGTGGCCGGGCGCTGGGCGTCACGATGCAGCTGCCCGAACGCGATCACAACAGCTATAGCAAGCAGTTCATGGAGTCGCGCCTGGCGATCGGTTTCGGTGGTCGTGTCGCCGAGGAGCTGGTCTTCGGACCCGAGAACGTCACGACGGGTGCGGCTTCCGACATCCAGGGCGCGACGCAGATTGCCCGCGCGATGATCACCGCCTACGGCATGTCCGACAAGCTCGGCCGCGTGCGTTACCAGCCCAACGAGCAGGAAGTGTTCCTCGGTCACTCCGTGACCCAGACGCAGAACGTATCGGAAGCCACCGCCCAGATCATCGACCAGGAAGTCCGCCGTCTGATCGAGGAGGCCGAGAACAAGGCCCGCGCCATTCTCACCGAACGCCGCCACGACCTCGAGACCATCGCCCAGGGCTTGCTCGAATACGAGACGCTGTCGGGCGACGAGATCGTCCAGTTGCTGCGTGGCGACAAGATCGTGCGCGACGATACCGGCGGGGCCGGCCCCGACTCCGGCAAGCCCCGCCGGGCCTCGGTGCCGACCAGCGCGCCGTCTCCAGCCGACATCGGCGACGCGGCCCCGGAAGCCGGCGCCTGACCCGAGCGGGTCAGCGCTTCTCCGGGGTGCGCGCGAGCCTGGCCACGCGCCAGATCGCGAGCGCCAGCAGCGCAAGGACGGGTGCCGCGATCACGGCCAGTGCGTATTTCGGCGCGGCGGCGAAGCGCGCGACGGCGATCGCCGACGAAGCGTTCGGCCAGTTCAACGCGACCATCACGGCCGTGTTCTCGATCAGATCCGAAATCGCGGCGACCGGCATAGCCATCGCCGCCAGCGAGAGCGCGGCGATGCTGGCGCCGGGCCAGCGCGCGCGTCTGGCCGCGTGCCGCCACCACAGAAACGCGAACGCGCCGGCCGCGCCATAGGCGAGGGCGTACAGATCGTCGACGACCCGCAACGCCAGTTCCACGGCCAGCGCGTGGTCTCCGAGTTTCGTCAGACACGCGTGTGCCGTCGCCACGGGGCCGGACAACCCGAACAGGCCGCCGAACGACCTCGGCATTTCGGGAACGCCGTACAGCACGCAATTCTGACCGGCCGGCATGGCGAGAGCCAATACGGCAAGCAGCGCGGTCTGAACGACGACGAGATCGAACAGCACCCGCCCGCGTCTGGCTTCGCTAAGCCGCAGGAACAGCTTTTCCATGCCGCGCGGCTTCCTACCTTCGCCAGTCGGGATCGAACGTCACGGCGTGGTTGAGCGGGCCGTGTCCGGCGCCGAAGCCGGGCGCGGTCTCGATGGCGCGTCGGACATAGTCGCGCCCGCGCCCGACGGCGGCCGACAGCGACAGGCCTTGCGCCAGGCCGCAGGCGATGGCCGACGCCAGCGTGCAGCCGGTGCCATGGGTGCTGCGCGAGGCGATCCGGCGATGGGCGAAACGCTCGACTCCGTCGGCCGTGACCAGAAGGTCGACGACGTCGGTGCCGCCATCCTCCAGATGACCACCCTTGACCAGGACCGCTTTCGGACCGAGCCGCAGCAAGGCTTCGCCCGCCCGTCGCATGTCGGCCTCGGTCGCGATGGCGAAGCCGACGAGCACTTCCGCTTCGGGCAGGTTCGGAGTCACCACGGTCGCGCGCGGCAGAAGCCGCTCGATCAGCGCCTTCTCGGCATGCGATTCGAGCAAACGATGACCACCCTTGGCGACCATCACCGGATCGACGACGAGCGGCGTGGCAGGCAGATACCGGTCGATGGCGTCGGCGACGGCATTGATCACGTCTGGCGTGGCCAGCATGCCGGTCTTGACGACGTCGGCGCCGAGGTCGGTGGCGACGACCTCGATCTGCCGGGCGATGAAAGCCGGATCGATCCCCAGCACGCCATGGACGCCGAGCGTGTTCTGGGCGGTCAGCGCGGTGATCGCCGTCGTCGCGAAGCCATCGAGCGCCGTCACCGCCTTGATGTCGGCCTGGATGCCAGCACCGCCGCCCGAGTCCGAGCCCGCCACGATCAATACGCGTCCGCGCATGCCAATCCCCCGTTCCAGGGGCGGAGATCGCCACGCCGAGCCGTCGCGCGCAAGCCCTGCCGCGACGATGGCGCCGTTGATTTGTCGCCGCCCGTGGCTATGGTCCGGGCATGACAACCGAAGCTCCGAGAAAACTGTTCGGCACCGACGGCGTGCGTGGTCGCGCCAACGAGGAACCCATGACCGCCGACACCGCGCTGCGGCTGGGCATGGCTGCCGGCGCGCGCTTCGTGCGCGGCGAACACCGCCATGTCGTGGTGATCGGCAAGGACACAAGGCTGAGCGGCTACATGATCGAGCAGGCGCTGACGGCGGGCTTCCTCTCCATCGGCATGGACGTGCTGTTGCTGGGGCCGGTGCCGACTCCGGCGGTGGGTTACCTGACCCGATCGATGCGGGCCGATCTTGGCGTGGTGATCTCCGCCTCGCACAATGCCTTCCACGACAACGGCATGAAGTTCTTCGGACCCGACGGCTTCAAGCTGAGCGACTCGATCGAGAACGAGATCGAAGCCCTGGTCGAGTCCGATCTTTCGGCCGGGCGCGCCGGTTCCCGCGATCTCGGGCGGGCGCGCCGCGTGGACGACGCGGGCGGCCGCTACATCGAGGCCGTGAAGGCGACCTTTCCACGCGGGCTGGAACTCGATGGCCTGAAGATCGTCGTCGATTGCGCCAACGGAGCGGCCTATCGCGTGGCGCCGCGAATGCTGTCGGAACTCGGCGCCGAGGTTTTCGCGATCGGGGTATCGCCCGACGGTTTCAACATCAACGAGGCCTGCGGCTCCACCCATCCCGAGGCGTTGGTCGAGGCGGTGCAGGAACGTGGTGCCGATATCGGCATCGGGCTCGACGGCGACGCCGACCGGCTGGTGCTTGTCGACGAGCGCGGCGAGTCGATCGACGGCGACCAGATCATGGCCACCATCGCCGACACGTGGTGGGTCGATGGCCGGTTGCGCGGCGGCGGCGTGGTGGCGACGGTCATGTCGAACCTCGGGCTGGAGCGCTATCTCGCCGGTCGTGGCTTGACGCTGGAACGCACCGCGGTCGGCGACCGCTACGTGCTGGAGCGCATGCGCGAGGCGGGCTTCAATATCGGCGGCGAACAGTCGGGCCACGTCATCCTGAGCGATGTGATGACGACCGGCGATGGTCTCGTGGCGGCGCTGCAGGTGCTGGCCGCGATGGTGGTCGCGGGCAGGCCGGCGTCGGAAGTCTGTCATCGCTTCGAACCGCTCCCCCAGTTGCTGCGCAACGTCCGCTTGCCGGCCGGCACCGACGCCCGCCGCGTGCTCGACAAGTCCCGCGTCGTGAAGGCGATTCTCGACGCCGAGACGGTGCTGGGCGATCGCGGCCGGGTTCTGGTACGTCGTTCCGGGACCGAGCCGCTGGTACGGGTGATGATCGAGGGCGAGGACCGGGCGGAAGTCGAGGCGCTGGTCGCCGGACTCTGCGACGTGGTCGCGGCGGCGGCGGCGTAGTCAGCCCGTCCGGCTCGCGGCGGCACGCAAGGCCGCCCAGGCCTTCAGCGCCTGGACGGTCTCGCGGACGTCGTGGACCCGGACGATGGCGGCGCCCAGCCGTGCCGCTTCGAGCGCCAGCGCCAGCGAGCCGCCGAGCCGGCGTGCCGCGTCGGGCTCGCCGCTAATGCGGCCCACGAAGGGCTTGCGCGACACGCCGATCAACACCGGACGACCCAGCGCCGCGAGAGCGGGCACGCCCGCGATCAGGCGAAGATTCTGGTCCGGATCGTACCCCGACGATGGCAGCTTGCCGAAGCCGATGCCGGGATCGATCGCGATCCGGCCGGCGTCGATGCCGGCGGCCATGCAGGCCGCGATACGCGCGGCGAGAAAGTCCCGGACATCGGTCACGACATCGCGGTAGTCGGGACCGGCGTAGCGATCGGCGGCGGTGCCGCGACGATGCATGAGGACGATCGAACACCGATGGCGCGCCATCGACGCCATGGATCGCGGATCGTCGCGCAGCGCCGACACGTCGTTGACGATGCGCGCGCCGGCGTCGAGCGCGGCCTCCATGACCGACGCGCGACGGGTATCGATGGAGACCACGGTGCCGGCTGCGGCGAGTTCGCGAACAACCGGCAACACGCGGCGTAGCTCCTCGTCCACGGGCACGTCGGCAGCACCCGGACGGGTCGATTCGCCGCCGACATCGACGATGTCGGCGCCGTCGGCCACCATCGCCAGCGCGTCCTCGACGGCGCGGCGCGGGTCCAGCCGCACTCCACCGTCGGAGAACGAGTCCGGCGTCGCGTTGACGATGCCCATGACCCACGGGCGGCCGTCGGCGTGGCGCGCGAGCCCGGCGAATTCCATGCCGGTCAGGCGACTTCCTCCAGCACGAGTTCGTGCGTGACCTCGGCGGACTTGCGGATCATCGCGGTGGCCGAACAGTATTTCTCGTCGCTGAGCGCGATGGCGCGCTCGACCAGCGCCCGGTTCAGTTTCTTGCCGCGCACGCGGTAGACCAGCTTGACCGACGTGAACACCTGCGGGGCTGAGTCGGCGCGTTCGGCGACCAGCTCGACCTCGATGTCG
>CAMDVZ010000337.1 GCA_945878895.1 Caenispirillum bisanense
CGGCAGAAGCCGAACGAGGCCATCACCGCGCTCGCCGTCTCGCCCTCGGCCAGACGCTCCATCGCCATCAGTCGCAGCGTTTCCAGGGACTTGTGGTCAAGGCTGCGTCCGTCGTGTTTCATGGCCCGATCATAGCGGGAATCCCAGCACAACGCAACACATTGTAGACTAAATTACTGACTGATTAGTAACGGCCAGTAACGCGACATGAAGTTTCCATCGTGCCCACGCCCCATCGCCCCACCCTCGCGGTACGTCGCGCCCTGCAGAAGCTCGGCCTCGACATCCGCGACGCGCGCCGCCATCGCGGCCTGCCGGCCGAGATCGTCGCCGGCCGCGCTTTCACCAGCCGGCCGACCTTGCGTCGCGTCGACGCGGGCCATCACGGCGTCAGCATCGGCGTCTACGCCGCCGTCCTGCATGCGCTCGGCCTGCTCGATGGCGTGGCAGCACTGGCCGATCCGGCGACCGACAAGGTCGGCACGGCGATGGCGGCAGCAAGGCTGCCCAAGCACACGCGGTTGAAGCGGCAGCCGGAGACCGGAAGTTCCGCGACCGCCGCCACACCCGATTGAGCAACCGCGGGTGTATTGCAGCCCCGCACGCCCGAGGCCATACTATCGATGAAATTGACCCCTATGTCGTTGCGCCACGCGTATTCAAGGGAATCACCCATGGTCGCGATTTCGCCGCTGCCGGTCTCGCCGCGCCAGGTCGCCGCCCCCGTCTCCGACGGCATCGCGCGCGATCCGGAGCGGCGTTCGTCCGAACTGGCCGCGCTGCTCGGGAAAATCGAGTCCTATGGCCGCCTCCCGTCGGACTGGGCGGGACCCGGAAGCGTCGTACCGGCGACCGTCACGATCATCGGTGCTCGTTCGTTTGCCAGCGCGATCCCGACCCACCTGCCGCTGCCGCAAGTGGCACCGGCCGCGGACGGCGAGATCGGCCTTTCGTGGTACCCGCGCTCGGGCTCGATCCATGCGAGTTTCTTCGACGATGGCAGTCTCGTCTAAGTCGTCGATGCACTGGACGATCCGGCCGGCGAGGAAGTCCGGTGGAGCGGTTCGATTCCCGACAGGCTGCTGCGCGCCCTGAACCGGGCCTATGGCGTCGATGTCCCTGCCTGAGCCGCTCGAGCCGGCAGAACAACAGGACGCGGGCTCTCCCCACGGACCGGTACTCTCCACCGAATTGCTGACGCGCTTCCTCTCCAGCGACGACCACCTGCACTTCGCGGACGACGGAACGCCACGCCTCTCCGTCGCGGCACTCCCCGACGACGACCTGAAGAACGATCGCCGGTATCTGTCGGTCCAGAGGCGCGACCACACCGTCGCGCCGGAAATGCTCGCCGCGGCCCGCCGTCGCAATCCGGCAACCGCGTGGCCCGACGACCCGGTCGTTGCGAACGTCGCCTGCGACGCCCTTCGGAAGTTGCTCTCCCATCCCCATCCGGCCGAACCACGCCGACGCGAAGTGCTGGTCGTGGCGAGGCCGCTCCAGCCCGGCGACAAGGACTTTCCCAACGACGCGCATGCCGGCGTCGTGCGGGCGCCCCCGTATCCGGCCAGCCCCGACAAGGGACGCCTTCCCCGCCTGATGTTGCGGTCGCGAATGGCCGCGCTGTTCGAGGTGGTTCACCTGACGTCCGGGCGATCCCCCGGCCACCGTGCGGGTTAACGACAGGCCTGCGAATCAACCGGACCCGCCTCGAGGACGGATACGCGCCCGGCGCGCGTCCACCGGATGACGACCGCCTTCGAGCACCGCGATGCAGTCACAGCGGTGGCAGCCAAGGCAGGCAGGCCGCCACGATCGGCGTGCCTTCACGAAGGATCCACGGGGCCCATACCGGGCCTTCGAAGAACCGGTGCAGCGCGACACAGGACTTCATCGGCAACAGCGGCCCTATCGGACCGCTGATCGCAATGTGCGCGAGCAGCACGAGCACCCAGTATGTCGTGAAGACGTGCGCGCAGCGCTCGAGGAACTGAATCCAGCGGGCATGGCGCTTCGCCTCGTTCTCGACGTCGGCCTTCGCCGCGTACCTGATGTCGATGCGAAGAACGAAAGCCAGATGCCAGACCAGCAGCGTGCAGGCGGCACTGGCCATCGCGAGATACTGCCACGGCTTCACGGCGTCCCAGTTCAGGACGACGAGGACCTCCAGCACCGATACACGGCCGGCGCCAAGCATCGCCGTGACACTCGCCAGCTCGGTTTTCGAAGCCGCCGTCGCGATGCAGCCGATCACCGTTACGCACGCGAGGGCGAGCATGATCCAGTTCAGGGGATGGCCCAGAACGCGATCGCGCTGCTCTGCGGGATCGTCGGCGACTTCGCGCTTTGCGCGCCGCAGCACGTAGAAAAGCGGCAGATAGAACCAGCACGTCGACTTGATCGAGAGCCGATAGAAGTACGCCGGCACGAAGCACACCATCACGAATAGCGCAAACAGGCGGATGAACCAGTCGACCTTTGCGTCTCGAAGCTGTCGATACCAATGGCCAAGCGTCAGATCGGACGCCGGACGGCCCGGAACCAGTTCTGGCGGATGCCTGCAGTCGGTGGCAAACAGGGTGCGCCACCAGTTCGACGGCAACGACTGCATCCCGGCCAGCGGATGCGTCACGGTTGCAGCGAAACGGATCGCCAAAGTCCGCAACCAGATGCCGAGCGCGACCCCCGGGACGAAGAAGACCGCTACCGCTCCCGCTCCAACGACCATGCCGCGCCAGAAGACGGCGAAGCCCTCGTGCCCCACCAGCCAGTATTTGGAGAGTGCGTAAGACGCAGCAAAAGAGAGAGCGCAGGACAGCACCAGCACGAGCCAGAATGTCCGCTGACGTACGATAACACCCAAGTCGTCGGGCGCATCTTGAGAATTGAACTCTTCCCAGTAGCTTTTCATCCAGACAACGCCGAGCGCGAAAGACTGCTCTGACCGCATAAGCAGCAACGGCGCCACCAGAATGCTGGTCCACCAGTACGGGAGATCGGCGAGCTGGAGTGCGGTGTAGAAGTAGATTCCGACCGCGACCACCGTCTCCACGCAAGCCAGCACCGAAAACGTGCCGGCCTCAACGCTGTCGGGCGTCGAGCGCCAGACCCACGATCTGGCTGGCGTCGGCGCCGCCGGTTCGGTCGATGGCTCGGTCACGATATGGCAGCCTCGTCGGTCGCACCGGTCGATGCGCTCGATCCTACAGTCGCCACCGCGTGGCGCGAAACCTTTTGGTTGTGCGCGCGTTGCAAGCCATGCGCGTCGCGCGGCCACGAACCCGTTGCCCCGCCCGCCGCTTCGCGCTTTGCTGCATCGACAATCGCCGGCGAAGGATGCCCCGCCATGGAACCCACCACCGAGCCCGCCATCGAGGCCATCGCCCAGCTGGTGCCCGCCACCCTGCGCGCCTTGCAGGCGCTGGAGTTCACCGCCCGCCACATCGCGCCCGACACGCTGCCGCAGCTGGTGGAAGCCGTCGCCGCCCGCGAGAATTCCATTCCGGCCGCGCTGGCCTTGTCGCGCTCGCTGACCTGGCCCGAACGGCTGGAGCCCGCCCGCGTGCAGCTCGAACGCGCCGCCGAGGCCTGCGCCAGGGGCCTCGCCGAGCTGTTGGCGGCCGGCGACACGCCGCAGCCGATGGTGGCGGCCTACCGCGCCTTGCGGGCCTACGCGCGCGCGGCCGAAGCGCTCTATCCGCTTGCCTCGCACCTGAAGCCGGTCGGCCAGTTCTTCCTCGATGCCGCCGCGCGCGCCGATGCCGGCCTCGCTGCCCGGCTCGCGAACGCCGACGAGGCCCGCGACAATGTCGGGATCATCCATGTCGGCGGCGAGCCCGGCACGCGTGGCGGCTTCTCGCTATATGTGCCGGAATATTACGACGCCGCCCGCGCCTGGCCGCTGGTCGTCGCCCTGCATGGCGGCAGCGGCAATGGCGGCGCCTTCCTGTGGAGCTGGGTGCGCGAGGCGCGCAGCCGCGGCGCCATCGTGATCGCGCCGACTGCACTGGGCTCGACCTGGTCGCTGATGGAACCCGAGATCGACGGCGCCAATCTCGACCGCATGGTCGAGCACGTGGCGAGCCAGTGGAGCATCGATCCCGCCCGCACGCTGCTGACCGGCATGAGCGACGGCGGCACCTTCACCTATGTCCTTGGCCTGCGCGCCGATTGCCGCTTCACCCACCTCGCCCCCATCGCCGCCAGCTTCCACCCCATGCTGATGGGCTTCGCGGACGCGCAGCGCGTGCGCGGCCTGCCGATCCAGATCATCCACGGCGCGCGCGACTGGATGTTCCCCGCCACCATGGCCCAAAGCGCCCACCGCGCCCTGCAACAGGCCGGCGCCGCAATCGTCTACCGCGAGATCGCCGATCTGGCACACACCTACCCCCGCGACGAGAACCCGGCGATCCTGGACTGGTTCATGGGACCGCGCGACAGCGGCGGGTAGAGCGGTGCCTGGCCCGATTGCAAAATTCGTCGAGTCTTCCCTTCCCCCGCTGGCGGGGGAAGGGAAGAACATAGCGGCGAACATTGCCGCCGCGCGTCCTGCCTTCGATGGCCCGTCAGTCATCCTCAACTGCCACCGGCGGCAGATGCCCGGCCGCGACGGCCCGAACCGATAGTTGGCGGCCGTCCAGACGTCGCGCCACCGTCGCGTAAATCGTCTCCAGCACGTCCACCGTGCGCGCCATCGCATCGCCGTTCCAGAACCGAAGCACCTCGTAGCCGGTGGCGGCGATGTAGCGCGTCCGGGTCGCATCGTAGGCAATCGTTTCGCTTTCACCGTGCTGGCTACCGTCGAGTTCGACGACCAGCATGGCGTCCAGGCAAACGAAGTCGACAATATAAGGGCCGACCGGCTACTGCCGCCGAAACTTCGTGCCGGTGATCTGGCGTCGCCGCAAATGCCGCCAGATCAGTCGTTCGGCCTCGGTGAGTTCTCGCCGCAACGCACGCGCCCGCGCGAGATTCGGATGACGTGGAATCATGTCCGACAGACTGCCGTGCGTTCGTGGCCGGAAGTTGACGGCCGACGTGGAATCGCGCGTCGCTGCCGCCATTCTTCCCTTCCCCCGCCAGCGGGGGAAGGTGCCCCGCAGGGGCGGAAGGGGGGGTGGCTGTCGATACGCGGACGATGCCGATGGAGAGTGGAAGTCGCTGCCCCTCCGTGACTTTTCGTCAGCGCGGTCAGAGTTCCGGGGCTGCGTACTTGACCGCGAACCACCCCATTCCGCCCCATAAGCGCTAGGGCCTGTCCCTAATTATTCGATTCCCAAACGGCGTGCCAGGTGATTCATAGCGGGTTGGCCGAACGGGAGGGCTGACCAATGCGCCGACATGGCTTGAGCGACCACCAGTGGAAACGGATCGAAAACCTGCTGCCGGGGC
>CAMDVZ010000338.1 GCA_945878895.1 Caenispirillum bisanense
GCCGAGAGCATGTGGATGCCGGGGCTGTCCAGATGTTGGGAGCCGCGCAGGCGCTTGCCGTCGATGGCGACATGGCCCAACCCCTCGTCGCGCCGGACCAGGCCACGCAGAGCCTCCTCCAGGTGCTCCGCCTCCAGCGCGCGGAACACGTAGTGGAGGGTCGAGTGGGCCGGCGCGCGGCCCCGCGTGAAGCCCAGCATCGCCAGTCCCGCGGGCGTCAGGCGCTTGCCGAAGCGGCGGATCGACAGCAGGTCGTTGGCCCCCGACATCATCGCCGCCACGCTCAGCAACAGCACCGGGGGGAGCTCGTAGCGACGCCCCTTGCGCGTGCGGGCATCGGGGATCGAACCGAACGCTTCCATCAGACTAACCATCGACGCCTCCGACTACGGGGCGGTCAGTCGAATCCCGGCGACGGCGCGGCGCCATGTGGTGAATTGAATCACCCTGGGGGGCTACCGCATTCACACATCTCGGCGCACGACGACCATACAACCCCGGTGTCATCCCGAGCGGAGCGAGGGACCCCGGATTCTTCGAGACTTTGCGAGCCCTCGCCGCCGCGCCGAGGTCCCTCGGCAAGCTCGGGATGACACCGGTTTCGTACTACAGACGGTGCGCCGACCATTGAAAACACTCGCCTTTTCTGGCCCTCGCGAGATGTGTGAATCCGGTAGCCCTGGGGGGAGAGGGGCATGAATAGGAAATTCCATATGCAATCGCCCTGCCCTTCCCCGCGGACCGTTCGTGGTCGGGACCGCGGGAGAACGAAGGGGGTCGCCATGCCGCGCCCCCCTCTACACCGTCGCGACGGGTGTCGCCGGCGAACCCACCGCGCCGGGCAGCCGCAGCGGTGGTGCCGTCAGCAGGAACCGGTTGCGCTTGTGTTCGCGCAACCACATTGCCAGTTCGTGCAGCCACCAGATTTCGCCGAGGTTGAGGCCGAGCTTGAACAGGCAGTGGTGGTGCAGCGGCAGCGAGGGGTGGTTGTCGCCCACGCCGGGACGGGCGGGGACCGCCTCGACGCCGTAATTGTCGGCGATCAAGGCCGAGATGCCGCTGTCGCTGATCCACTGCAGCAGCTTCTCGTCGCGGCCGTCGAGCACGGCGCACATCGCGTGCACGCGGGCCGGATCGGGCTTCTTGTTCATCGCCAGGATCTCGACCGTGAAGCCGGTGTAGAGCAGCAGCATGTCGCCCTTCTCGACCACGACATTGTCCCGTTCCAGCACCTTCATCAGCATGTCGTGGGAGACATAGGTGTGGCAACGCCCGAAATGCTTCTCGAGGTCGACCAGCACGCCGCGGCCCTGGATGGCTTTCACGGCCATGTTCTCGACGCCGAGCTTGTGGGCGTAGCTGGTGTGGCCGCAGCCATCGCCGCCGGCGTCGGGCTGCGGGCCGACCACGTCGCGTCCGGCCCGGTAGCCGTTGTAGTACATCGGCTCGGGCGTGCCGTTGCCCATGGCATCGAACTCGGCCCCGACATGGGCCAGCGTGTCCCACTGCGTCGAATATTGCAGGGTGAGCACGACGCGATCGTCGCTGGCGACGTCCATGAAGCGCTTGTCGAAGCTGCGGGTGAGGAAGTTGAAGCGCCAGCCGTTTTCGTCGCCGGTCGGCGACAGCACCGGCGGCAGGCGCCTGATGTTGAGCACGTTGCCGCCGGGCTGGTCGAGCGCCAGGCTGAGGCAGAACGACAGCCCCTCCTTCACTTCCGCGACGCCCTGCTTGACCTTCTCCGGCGTCAGCAGGTTGAGGCGCCCCAGCTGGTCGTCCTCGCCCCAGTCGCCCCAGGTCGATCCCTCCGGCCGCCGGTTCCAGCGCTTCATGTCATCCTCCCGTGAAACAACTCCGGGCGCGACCCTATGACGACGGGCGCGGCGGGAGAACCACCGGACTCGCCGATCAAGGATGCGTGAACGCAAGCGCCCGTGACATCGCGTGTTCGCGCGGCGGCGTAGTTTCCCCGACATCGACAACGACAGCACGTCGGCCGTCGCCCCGGCGAGTCCGGCCGTCGCCAGCCATGGAGTTTCCGATGTTCAAGTGCCTCTCGCTCGTCATCCTCGCCGCCGCGTCGCTCGCCGCCACCGCCGGCCCCGCCGCCGCCCAGCGCGACGACCGTGCCTACTGCGACAAGCTGATCGCCACCTACGAACGCTACCTGGCGCCGCGCACCAACGAAGCGCGCTCGGGCAGCGACATCGACGGCGTCGTCGCGGTCGGCCAGTGCCGCGCCGGCGACACCGCGCGCGGCATCCCCGTGCTCGAACGGCGCCTGCGCAACGGCGGCTTCTCGCTGCCGGCCGCGTGAGGACGGACGGCGGCGGGAAAGCGGAGGAAGTCGACGTTCATGCCTTCCCCTGCCGTCGAGGGCCGCGAGCGGCCCGGAGGCGGGGGAAGATATGAAAATGAATCGGCCGGCGGGGAGAAACACGAAAGGCGCTGCCCCCAGCCGCGCCGGTTTCGCATGCGGGCACTGCGCGGCCGGCGTTCCGTCGCGGACCGTGTTTCTATAGGGTGCGCCCGCCGCGATTTCGCGCGGCCGGGGACGACGCATGAGCGACACGACGGCCGGCGAACTGCGGCGCGACGTCCAGGTGATGGGCCTGATCGGGGTCGCTCACGGCATGAGCCATTTCTACCAGCAGGTGTTGCCGCCGCTGTTCGGGCCGATGAAGGATACGTTCGGCGTCTCCAATCTCGAACTCGGCGCCCTGATGACGGTATCGGCGGTGGCGAGCGCGGTGGGCCAGATGGCGGCCGGCTTCGCGGTCGACCGCTACGGCGCGCGGCGGCTGCTGGTGGCGGGGCTCGCCATCTGCGGCACCGCGCTGTCGCTGACCTCGCTCGCCCAGGCCTACTGGCATCTGGTGCTGCTGGCGGTGCTGGCCGGCATCGGCAACTGCGTCTTCCATCCCGCCGACTTCGCCATCCTCAATGCCTCGGTCAGCAACAAGCGGATGGGGCGTGCCTACGGCATGCACGGGCTGCTCGGCACGCTCGGCTGGCCCGCCGCGATCTTCCTGATGTTCTTCCTGTCGGCGACCTTGGGCTGGCGCCAGGCCGCCCTGTGGGCCGGCCTGCTCGGCGTCGGCATGGCCATCGTCATCGCGCTGACCTCCGATCTCTATCGCGACCACCGGGCGGCCGACACGTCGGGGGTCGGCGGCGCGCCACGTCGCGGCGGCGCGCCGGTCAACTGGCAGGTGATGTTCTCGGCCCCGATCCTGATGTGCCTGCTGTACTTCGTGTTCGTCGCCATGACCGGCCCCAGCGTCAACGCCTTCGGTCCCCAGGCGCTGGGCGTGCTCTACGACGTCAAGCCCGAGCACGCCGCCTTCGCCATCATCAGCTACTACGTGGGCAGCGCCTCGGGCGTGTTCGTCGGCGGCTGGCTGGCCGACCGGGCGACCCGCCACGACATCGTGGCGGCCTGCGGCCTGCTCGGCGCCGCGGCCTTCATGGGGCTGGCCGCGGCCATGATCGTGCCGCTGGCGATGGTCGGGCTGATCATGGCCTGCGCCGGCTTCTGCTCGGGCTGCACTGGCCCCTCGCGCGACATGATCGTGCGCAAGGCCGCACCCACCGGCGCCTCGGGCAAGATCTTCGGCTTCGTCTATTCCGGCCTCGACATCGGCCAGGCCATCGGACCGCTGCTGTTCGGCTGGTTCATGGACAATGGCCAGCCCCGCGCCATCTTCGTGGCCGGCGCCTGCATGTTCGTGTTCGCCACCATCACGGTGTTGCAGGTCCGGCGGCTGGGCACGGCGGGAGAGCCGGTGCGGGCGTAGGGGGCGGACGTCGACCGGCCAGGCTTGCGTCAGCGTCTCGAAGCGCGGTTTGTCGGCCGCGAACAGGGCGCGGGTGGCTTCCTCGAAACCCTGGTTGTTGCCCGCGATCACGGCCATGAAGCGGCAGGCGCGCGCGCCGGGCGCTTCGACTAACCGGCTTTGCGGACCACCCGCCCGACGCGATATACTGCGCGGCAAAAGAGACCGCCCCATGCGTCCAACCATCGAGCAGGCCATCGAAGCGCTCCGCAAGCTCTCTCCGGCGCGACAGGACGAACTCGCCGGCTATATCCGCCACCTGGCCGCCGACGACGGCGAGCCGGAGGAAATCGATCCCGCCCATCTGCCCGCCGTGCTCGAAGGTCTCGCCCAGATCGAGCGCGGGGAATTCGCCACCGATGCCGAGGTCGAGGCGGCGTTTCGCAGCTTCGGCGAACGAGGATTGTCTATTCGCGACGCGCCGTCAGGGAACTGCGGGCGATCTCCGCCTGGCTCAACGCCCGCATCCGCCGGGCGCCGGGCGTGTCCGCGCGGCCATCGTCGAGACCATCGCCAACCTCGCGGAGTTCCCCCGCTCCGGCCAGTCGCAAACCGTTCGCGGCGTTCGAAACGCCAGGGTGAGACGCTACACGTACAACGTCTACGACACGGTGGACGCCGCCGCCGGATGGATCGGACTCGTCAGCATCCAGCACACGTCTCGGGCACCGGAGTTCCGCGACGCGTGACGCTGCCGCTCGTCGATACCACGGTCGCGCGACGCCATGAGCGCCGGATGCTTGTTCCGCGAGCGCGCCAAGCCACCGGCCCGAACGGTCGGCCCCGACCGCGGAACCATCGCGCCCGGACACGCTAGAAGAGCGCCACGGGAGTGGCGCGCGCCCGGAAGAGACATGGCAGCGGAAAGCACCGACTTCCGCGGCCCCGCCCGCTATCGCCCCGCCTTCGCGAACCCGTCCGCCGCCATCCGTCGGGCGTGGTCGCGGACGTCGACCGGCCAGCCTTGCGTCTGCGCCTCGAAGCGCGGTTTGTCGGCCGCGAACAGGGCGCGGGTGGCCTCCTCGAAGCCCTGGTTGTTGCCCGCCATCGCGGCCATGAAGCGGTAGGCCCCCTCGCGGGCGCGCCGGGCGCGATCGGCGAGGTCGCCGGCCGCGCCGCCGCGGCGGGCCGCCTCGACCAGCCGGCGCAGCGCCACCGAGGCGCCGCTGGGCTGGTCGGCCAGCCAGTCCCAGTGACGCGGCAGCAGGGTGACCTCGCGCGCCACGACGCCGAGCTTGGGCCGGCCGGGGCCGCTGCCCTCGCCGGTGGCCGGCGCGGGCGGCTGGTCGCGGGCGGCCAGCCGGCGCAGCATCTCGGCCGGGGTGCCGCGCCAGTCGATGTCGATCGCCGCGCCGGTGGCGTCGTCGAACACCAGCACGAAGGCGGCCCCCTGATCGATGGCTTGCCGGGTTTTGGCCGCGACGCTCGCCAGCCCGCCGCCGGCCAGCCGGCGGGTGCCCTCGAAGGCGGTGCAGTGGCGCGTGTCGTCGGCCATGATCGGGATTCTCCGGACATATATGTATTTTACCGGGGTAGAATAGCAGAT